>CACYBP010000024.1 GCA_902772625.1 Oscillospiraceae bacterium | reverse complement strand
CCGAAAGCGACCGCGGCGCGGGCGGCTTCGGCAGTACCGGAAGAAAATAAAGAAAAAGTCCCCGGAACCGACCCTTCCGGGGACCTGCTTTCTCAAATAAGACGATCAGGAGGACGGTATGGAGAATTTCAAGGAAGCGTTCGCCGCGTTTCTCAAAGACAAGCCCTGGCAGGTGTTCCGGGCGGCGGAGGCCCGGGGAGAGGACCGGATCGAGGTGGCGGAATGCATGGAGACCAACCGGTGCCAGGATACCTATTCGGTCTCCAAGACCTTCGCGATGACGGCACTGGGGCTTTTGTGGGACCGGGGAGAGCTGTCGCTCGGGGAAAAGGCGGTGGATATCCTCCGGGACGAGATCCCGGAGCGGGGTGTGGATGAAAGATGGAAGACCGTCACCGTGGAAATGCTCTTAAGACACCGGGCGGGGCTTCCCGGCGGCTTTCTCGATATCGACGTCACCCCGGTATCGGAATTCGGGCGGGATTTTCTCGCCTACACCCTGACCTACCCCCTGGCGTATACGCCGGGGGAGGAGGAGCGGTATTCCGACGGCGCTTATTATCTGGTCTCCCGGATCGCGGAGAAGAAGAGCGGAAAAAAGCTGGACGATTTCCTCTGGGAGGAGCTTCTCTGGAAGCTCGGCTTCCAGGAGGCGGCCTGGAGCCGGTGCCCCATGGGGCATCCCATGGGCGCCACCGGGCTTTATATCTCGGCGGAGGATATGGTGAAGCTCGGATTCCTCTACGCAAACGGCGGTCTCTGGCGGGGGGAAAGGCTCCTTTCTAAAGAATGGATCGGCCTGGCCTTTGAAAAGCAGATGGGCCTCGACCGTGACGAGACCGGAAGGATGTACTATAAGGGCGGCATGTACGGGCAGAAGCTGGTGATCCTGCCGGAGGAGAAGAGAGCCGCGGCGATTCAGGCCTACGGCGCCGATACCGGGATCTTTGCCGCCTGGATCCGGGACTTCCGCGCCTGACGCCGCGGGGCTCCGGGAAACGAAAACGCGAAAAAAGGGAGACGCTTTCGAGAAAGCGTCTCCCTCTCTTTTCATTTGAAAAACGGCGCGGCTTTGCGGCGCGGAGGAAACGGGGCTTCCGGCCGGGCCTTCAGCGGCTTTGAGAAGGACGCGCCTTACTCCTCTTCGACCCGCGCGGGGTCGATCTCGTAAAGAAGCTTCGCATCGTTTTCTTTGACCGTCTCTCGCCTGACCGTTTCGCCCGTCGCCCGGTCCACCGTATCGCGCAGGACCGAACCCACGCGCCAGACGCCGTCCTTCCGGCGCACGAAGCGCTCGCCCTCGCCGTAGACCCGGTAGGAGAAGGGAAGTGCGCGGTCGGAAAGAAGCTCGCCGTGAAGATATTCCCCGTCGGTATACGCAAGAAGCTGGAAGACCGCGTCGGTGTCGTTCCGGAAACGGTAATCGATGTAGTTATAGCAGACCGCGCTGCCGGTGCCGAAGGGGATCTTCCGCTTGTAATCGGGGAAGAGGTCGAAATGGTCGTGGTGGTGATGCTCGGTCACGGTGAGGGGCGAATGCAGGACCATCCAATGGATCAGATTGGAAAACTGGCACATGCCGCCGCCGGTCCCCTGCCCCGTGACGCCCCTGACGATGGTCAGCCCGGGAAGATAGCCCTTATGGGCGCTGGTCCGGCCGACCAGACGCCAGAAGGAGAAGGTCTCGCCGGGGCGGATCAGGATCCCGTTGACGCATGGCGCGGCGAGCGAGAGATTGACCGCCTTGTTGTTCTGAAGGGTCTGGTCGACGCCCGCCAGCACGCGCCGGATGAGCGATTCGTGTTTCCACACCGTGAAGGGCAGGCGCTCTTCCGATTTCGTTTTCGCGAATTTCTCCCGGGAAAAGGCGTCCTTCACGTGTCTTTGAAGGATATGGAGCTCTGTCGAGATCCGGTAGGTGACCGGAGAGATCTCGCAGAAGAGCTTTCTGGACATGTTGATTGACCTCCGGGGGCCTTGCGCCTTTCAGGCGTCGCCCCGTGCGTTTCCGGATCCGCGGTACGGGAAGGATCCACCCACATAGGATACTCTTTTTTTCGGAAAAAGCAAGCGACGGATCCCGCCCGTGTGCGATAGACGCACATCGCGGGCGAAGTGTACGCCGCTTGCATAAACTGAAATCAAAAGTAAAGATCTTTTGACAAAACCGAAGCATATCTTGCCGAAACTATCCAACTATTGCTCCAATCCGTTTTTCTTCATTAGTGAAGAGGATTTTTCGCCTTGATCCAACGACAGGTGTTGTGAAAAAAGCCATTTCGCAAAGGGAAAAGCTCTCGTCTTTTCCGTTGGATAGAGTATCGAATACGTTGGAAATCCATTCTGAATTCGTTGTCCCAATCGCAGACTACGGAGAGGGATACGGTCCCATCTGGCATTGCCAGGAATTCAGAGTATCCCCAGCGTAGTTCCCCGAGAGGTAGATCATTGAGCTCTATACAGTTCAGATTGATCTTTTGCACACCCTTCAGATCTAAAATATGCAACTCATCATGATACTCCAGAACGATCTTGCTCTTCCGGCTTTTTTCGCCAAAGGATAAATAAATGCCGCGGATAGTGTAATCATGGAAGTCATACCGCTCCAATTGCCGCACCAAGGACCGAGGAAGCTTTTTCCGGACAGAAGTAAACTCTTTCGCATATGCCGCACAATTTTCTTTCCATTTTTCCTCCGCGATCCGTCGGAGTTCTCTGTTTTCGTGATTTGTGTCATGCCATAATTCTTTCGTAAAATATTTCAACTTACCAGCACCGCCTCATAACAATTTGAGAAGACAAGAAAGCACAAAAAAGCAAAATCAACTGAAATAAGCATACTATGCAATCAAGTATGCAAAATGACAAAAAGAAAATGACGGTAATGTAGTCTATATCAACCATTAGTTTATCCCGTCCCCCTGCAGGTTGTAGAGATAATAATAGAGATTCGACCCGTAGGCCATCCCGATCCGGGTCCCCTGGCTGTCGTAAAAGAACCACGTCACCGTGTCCCCGGCCTTTTCCGCAAGGATCTGGCTCCCGTTCAGAAAATACTCGGTCGCCGTTCCGTTCACCGTCTTTTTCGTCCGGATCCCTTCGGCGTTGTATGCGTAGGTGAAGGTGTTCCCGTTCCCCTGGATCTTCGCAAGCTCCCTCCCGTTCCAGGTGTACGTGTTCCCCAGATACGACGTCATGTTTCCGATGGAGTCGCTGGTGACCGAATGCCCGTTGAAGCCGGTCAGACGGTCGTTCCACGTCCCCGCGTTGTAGGTATAGCTCCGCGTT
>CACYBP010000023.1 GCA_902772625.1 Oscillospiraceae bacterium | reverse complement strand
GACAAATCAATTGCTCCGAAGCGGTACTTCAATAGGCGCAAATATTCATGAGGCGCAATACGCGCAGGGGAGAGTTTCTTTGTATAATAGTCCTGGCAAGCAAAAGAAAGAGAGAAAGACGACGTGAAAAAGATCGACGTGGCGGCCTATATCTGGCCGGCCTATACCGGGGACGAGGAGAGATCGCGGATCTTCTGGGAAGAGGGGATCGGCGAATGGCAGACGGTGAAAAATGCCCGCCCGAAGGAAAACGGGTACGATTGGGGACGGAAGTCTCTCTGGGGCTATCCCAACGAGGCGTCGCCCGAGGTGATGGAATTCGAGATCGGCGAAGCGATGCGCCACGGCGTGAACGTCTTCATCTACGACTGGTACTGGTACGACCGGAGGCCTTTCCTGGAAAACTGCCTGGACGACGGCTTCCTCAAGGCGAAAAACAACCGGGATATGTCCTTCTACCTGATGTGGGCCAACCACGACGCGGGCCACACCTGGGACCGGAGAAACGCCGGCCGGCACGAGGCCACGGTGTGGCAGGGGGCGGTGGACCGGAAGACCTTTGAAACCGTCGGGAGGCGCTGGATCGAAAAGTATTTTCTCCTTCCCAACTATTACCGCGTCGACGGGAAACCGGTGATCAGCATTTACGACCTCAATAACTTCATCACCGGCCTCGGCGGACTGGAGGAGGCGCGGGACGCTATGGCCTGGCTTGACCGGGAGGCGCGGAACGCGGGGCTTCCCGGCGTGCATTTTCAGTTCATCCGCTGGAACGGCAAAAGCGAAAACATCACCGGCGTCGACGGAGGCGTCATCGAGACCACGCCGGAGCTGGTGAAAAAACTGGGCTTTTCCTCCTTGACCCATTACCAGTTCGTCCACTTCGCCGATATCGACCGGCCGTATGACCGGATCCTCCCCGACGTGACCCGGGAGTGGGAGACGCTGGCCCGGGATTTTGACATTCCCTATTATCCCCACGTCTCCATCGGCTGGGACAACAACCCGCGTTTTCTGGATTTCCGCCCGGGCGTCGTCCGGGACAACGCCCCGGAGGCCTTTGAAAAGGCGCTCCGGGCCGCCAAGGAGTTCGCCATGGCGCACGGCGCGCCGCTGGTCACGGTCAACAGCTGGAACGAATGGACCGAGACGAGCTATCTCGAACCCGACAATAAATACGGCTACGGATATCTGGAGGCCGTGGAACGCGTCTTCGGAGGGGAACCGGAGGAGGACGGGAAAGCCCTCGTGCGCTTTTACGAGCCGGAGCTCGTGCCGGACGAGAAGCTGAAATTCGCGGTGATCCTTGCGGAGTATCAGGGGAAGTATCTCTTCTGCCGTCACAAGAAGCGCTCCACCTGGGAGATCGCGGGCGGCCACCGGGAGCCTGGCGAGCCGATCCGGGATACCGCCCGGAGAGAACTTTCGGAGGAGACCGGGGCGGAAGACTTCACGCTTTCGCCGGTATGCGTCTATTCGGTCACGGCCAAGGAGAATTTCGGGGGAGAGGAGACCTTCGGTTTCCTGTATTACGCCCGGATCGAAAGCATGAAGGGGGAACTGGAGCACGAGATCGGCGAGCTTCTTTCCGCCGACCGCCCGCCGGAGGAATGGACCTATCCTCTGATCCAGCCGCGCCTTCTTTCAGAGGCGGAAAAGCGGGGCTTCTGCCCGGCCGCGGGGAAGACCGAATAAAGAAAAAACAAGCTTGTCAGATATATATACAAGAAAGCGCGCTTCCGGATGATACCGGAAGCGCGCCGTTTCTATGGGTGAAAAAGGCGAAAAGAGGGGTCAGGACGCACCGGACTCGGTGCCGGGGGAGGCCTGCCAGAGGCCCTTCGCCCATCTGCCGCGGGCGTAATAGATCACGAAAAAGACGAAGAGGAAGAGGTTGTGCCCGATCATGCAGGCCCAGGCCGAGATCAGCGAAAGCCCCAGAAGCTGGGTGCACAGGAAGGTCCCCACGATCCGGATGCCCCACATGCCGGCGATGTTGTAGACGAAGGGGACCTTCGTCTGTCCCGCGCCCTGCAGCATGCCTTCGATGACGATGGACACGCCGTAGAAGGGCTCGGAGCAGGCCACCATCCGGAGCACCGTGCTGCCGAGGGCGATCACCGCGGCGTCGTGACTGAAGATCCCCACCATGGACGGGGCGAAGAGGAAGAGAACGGCGCCGGAAAGCACCATCAGAAGGGTCTCCAGAGTCACGATCACCCGCGCGAGATCCTTCTGCCGCGCTTTGTCTCCCGCGCCGACGGCGTTGCCGGTCAGGGTGGCCGCCGCGGTCTGCATGCCGTAGCCGGGGATGTAGAAGGCCGATTCCACCGTGTTGGCCACGGTGTGGGCGGCGGTGGAAATCTCGCCCAGGGAATTGATCATGGCGGCGAAGGCCACGTAACCCAAGGAGGTGCCGAAGCGCTGCAGCATGTTGGGGAAGGCCACCTTCAGGCAGGGGATCAGGACCTCCCTGTCGGGCTTCAGGGAAAGCCCGCGGGGGGAGACCAGCGGGTGCCGGAAGAAGGCGACGGTGATGGCGATCCCGCCGAAGAGGAAGGCGACGGCGCTGGCCGCCGCGGCGCCCACGACGCCGAGTCCCGCGCCCCACACGGGTATGGAGAGGCCGAAAAGCGAGACCTCGCGGCTTGGATAGATCAAAAGGAAATTCAGGACGACGTTGATCAGGTTGACGAACATGCCCACCCGCATGGGGGTCCGCGTATCGCCCGCCGCGCGCAGAACCGTGCCGAAGATCATGCTGGCCGCCCGGGGGAGCATGGGAAGATAGAGAATAAAGAAATAGGTGGAGGCGGTGGAGCGGATGGCGGGATCCACCTGCATCCACACCGGCACGAAGGGGCTTAAAAGCAGGGTGAGCGCGGTGAAGAAGACGCCGGTCACCAGAACCGCCAGCACCGACTGCGCCGCGGCGCGCCGGGTCTTTTCGGGATCCCCCGCGCCGATGGCCTGGGAGATATAGGCGAGGAAGCCGACGCCGAAGGCCATCACCGTGCTGCCGATCATCCAGCTTACCGTGGAGGTGGACCCCACCGCCGCCGTGGCGTCGGTGCCGAGGGTGCCGACCATGGCGGTGTCAATATACTGCACGGCGGTCTGCATGATCTGCTCCAGCATGGTGGGCCAGGCGAGGGTGAACACCACCGGCAAAAGAGACCAGGCGGAACGGGAAAGGGTCTTCCGATTCTTCATACTTCCTCCGAAATCGATCGTGATTCCGTTCCCCAGTATACCACGCTCCGGGCAAAAAAGCAACTTCCCTGCAGTGGGGGAAGGCTTGCGCCGCGGGGCGGTTTGTGATAGGATACAGAGGAAGGGATAAACAGAAAGGGAGGATCGGGATGCCGCTTTATCTTATCAGAGACGATATCACCCGCATGAGTTCCGACGCCGTCGTCACGGCGGCGGATCCGTCGCTCCGGGACCGGGGCGGCGTGGACGGCGCGATCCGAAAGGCCGCGGGACCGGAGCTTGAAAAGGCATGCCGCGCCCTCGGCGGATGCCCCGCGGGGGAAGCGCGGATCACGCCGGGCTTTGATCTTCCCGCAAAATACGTGATCCACGCCGTGGGGCCCGTTTGGCAGGGCGGCGGGAAGGGGGAAAGCGAGCTCCTTGCCGCCTGCTACCGGAACGCCTTTGCCCTGGCCGCGGAAAAGGGACTTCAGAGCGTGGCGTTTCCCCTGATCTCCTCCGGCGCCTTCGGCTTTCCGAAGGAGGAGGCGATCCGCGTCGCACGCATGGCCGCGGAGGATTTCCTCCGGGATCACGAGATGCGCCTCACCATGGTCTTTTTCGACCGGGAGAGCTTTTCCATCGGAAAAGAAAAAACCGAAAGCATCCGCGCGTATATTGACGATCATTACGCCGCGGCGCACGCGCCGGACAGAAACAGACGCGTCCTCAGAGAAGCGGAGATCCCGTTCGAGTCCTTCGCCGCCGGGGAGCCTTTGCCGCCCGCGCCCGCCGCGCCGGCGCCGGAAATGCTGCCCGAAAAGAAAAAGAGCCTTTTCGGACGGGAGAAAAAGAGAGAAAAAAAGGCTTTTTCCGCCAAAGCTCCGCGCGTTGAGGAGGAGATCGGGGCCGCTTCTTTTCCCGGAGACCTCCCCGAGGGCCTTCAGAACGCGGTGAAGAGCCTGGACGAGAGCTTTTCCCGGACCCTTCTCCGCAAG
>CACYBP010000022.1 GCA_902772625.1 Oscillospiraceae bacterium | reverse complement strand
CTGCTTTTCATGGAAAGATCCCTATCGATGCTGAGGACAGTGACGGTTGCCAATCATATCTCTCACAAGCGCCACAAAACATCTTTGAGGGTGCAGCGTGCTATGTTATGCAGCCCCAAAATATTGTACCGGAAAACCTCGATACCCGAGCGGTTTCGGGTTTTTTCGTGCCCCAATTGCGGGGTGCAAACAAAAAGATATTTTTCTTTGCCCGGAGGACTTGGACTACCGACCCCCACTATTTCAGGCGGCTTTTGAGAGATGTATTCTCCCGAAAGCCGCCTTTTTTCGTTTTCCGGGAAAAAAGTTTTCGAGGTCGTCCCTAAAATGTAGGGACGACCTCCCCTGCTGAATAACACCATAATCAATATAATGCCGTGATCGAAATCTTTGTGAAATGCATAATGGAATATCGATTCTCTTGTCAATCCCGATAGATTACAACTATATAAGCTTTGTTTTGCCGAACTGAGAAAGGGCATGAAAATATAAGCGCAAAAAGAAACAGAAAAGACGTTCGGTAAATACTACGAATTTGTCTCAAAATAGTGTTGACAAATTGTTTGCTATCGTTTATAACTGAAGACAGATAAAAGAATTATTGACGATTAGATGGTGGCCGGCTTACAGAGGAGATCATCTGTTGATATAACGCTGAACTGATTACGATATGCAATGAGAAAAGATTCAGCATCAGGCTCGAAGATTAAGTAGAGCCAAAGAGGCTGAACGGATTGCTTGACTACTGCGCATTCGCTTTATTTTCATACTTGGTTTTGGAGGATAATGAAGCCGGTTTCTACATATGGAAAACAAAGAGCGGAACGGGGCAGGATTGGCCCAGTAAAAAAGGTGGTCATCAGCAAACAGTTTTTGGGGGATCAGTTATGAAAAAGAAATCAGCAGCGGCATGGCTCTGCCTTTTTTCGCTCGGCTTTACGTTTTTCGCCTCCTGCGGCGCGTCCGGGAGAGCCGACCCTGCCGCGCCGAAAAGCGTGACGTGCAAGGCCGAAAGGATCGATCTTTCTCTGAGCGACGAGGAATACGTCCTGGACGCTGAGGAGGAAGAGGGCGGCTTCTGCGTTCTGATCGGAACGGAAAAAGCCACTGACGGGACGAAGGAGACCGACGAGGACGGCACAGAGTGGACGGTTGTGGACCATTCTCCGGAATTTCGCGGGATCACAGGTATAGTGGAAAGCACGGTCCGGCACTATTCGGACGACTTTCAGGAGAAGGACGGAACGCGGGAAAAAAGCGGCGTGGAATACGCGCGCCTGATCATGCGGTTCCCGGACGGCGTCTATACCTATGCCGCGCGTCCTGTTTACGACTTCCAGCCGTGGTGCGAACTGAAAGAGCTCAATGGCTCCTCATACGATATTTACCGGGACGGGGATTTGCTCCTGTCCTTCCCTCCGATTACGCAGGAGGGATGGTATATGGACGAAAACGGCAATCCTCTGCACAAAAGGACCTATTCCATCGGAGACGACTCCACAGGGCCGCACGCTGTCAATCCGCCGGGACTCAGAGATTGCCAGTACTGGGTCCAGGACGGCACGGTATACGCGACGACGTATTTGACGGGATACGCCGGAAAGTATCTCTATATCAACGAGCGCCAGATCGCCCCGCCCCAGCCGAAGAAGGGCGTCCCGGTCAGCGAGATCCACGGCCTGGGCGTCATTGACGGACAGGTTTACGCCGTGATGCATAAGAGCGAGACCCAAAGCGGCTCGATTTCGGCGCCGTCCGTCAAAACCGGGATCCTCGTGCCCGTCACTCCCGAGACCGAAGAGCTGGATCTGTCCGCCGCCGTCAGTCTCGACGCGGTCCCCACCGGGACGTGCGCCACCGACGGCGCCTGTATCTGGTTCATGTCCGGCACCGAGCTTTACCGCACCGACGGCAAGGAATGCGTCAGGATCACCGATATCGGGATGTGCGGATACAACGAGCTGAGCAGCGTGCGCGCGATCCGTCCGCTTGCGGACGGGCGGTATCTGATGGTCATAGATTACCGGCTGGTGCTTTTGACGCCCTCTGAGGAGGAATTCGTCCCGACGGTCCGCACGCTCGTCGTAGGATATCTGGAATCGGAGTGGCTCGATCCCGATCTGGAAAAGAGGATCGAGACCTTCAACCGCTCCGGAACGAACACGGTCCTGAAAATGCAGTCCTATCCTGACCAAAGCAAGCTGAATCTTGCGCTCCTTTCGGAGGAGGTGGATCTTCTGGTATCCACGGATATCCTCCTGCTCCGCAACTACGCCGACAAAGGTCTTCTCCGTTCGCTGGAGGAGGACTGTCCTTCGCTTTTCGGGAGCGGGAAGCTGACGGAAAGCATCCTGGAAGCGGCCCGGTACAGAGGCGGGATCTATATGCTGCCCCGGGTATACCGGCTTTACGGATTCCAGACGCCCGCCGGAAGCGGGATCTCGAAGGACGATCTTGCCGCGTTCCTGAAGGCCGCCGCGGAAAAATGGCCGGAAAACCGCAAAAAAAGCGTCAATTCGCATATCTTCGATCTGCTTGTCAGGGACGCCATGGACGATTGGATCGATTGTGAAAACCGCACGTGCGGCTTTGACGGGGAAAGCTTCCTGGCGGCGCTGGAATATGCGGGCGGCTGCGCGAAGGACGAAGCGGAGGCGGACGCCAACCAGACGGAGGCGCGCGGGCTGGAGTTGTTGGAGATCGCGGATCCTTACGCTTTTCAATCCGCCGCGGACGGGCTGGAGGAATGCCAGCCGCTTCCCTCCGCCTCCCACGACGGCTATCTGATCTTCGCGCCGTATTATCTGGCGGCGGTCAAAAAGGCGGACGGAAGAGAAAACGCGGAAGAAGCGTTTTCCGGCCTTTTCCTGGAGAAGATGAAAAGGCAAAAAAACACCGACGGCATATCCTGGCTCTCCGTCAACCGGGAAGAGCTTGACGAGATCCTGGAAAACCGGGCGGAAAACGACGGGTCCGACTATTACCGGAGCGTGGAGCAGTCCATCCGGATGACGTACGACGCGATCGGCCGCGCGGATCACTTTATGTATTCAAGTCAGAGCGAGCCTTTCAAAGTGATAAAGGAGGAGGCCGCCCGCTATTTCAAAGGGGAAATCACCGCCGAAAAAGCCGCCGAGTATATCCAAAACCGCATTTCGATCTATCTCGCGGAGCAGGGGTAAAATGTCCCGCGAAGAGTGGAGAAAATCTGGGAGAGTGCATTACAAAAGAGCCCTCCCGGGCTAACGACGATCACAAGTCGGTAATCCTTCTGCCGATTATTTGAATTGTATGGGGGATGTGTTTTGTCCGCCATGCTATTTCTGATAAACGGCGGGCTGCCGTACAACAGGAAACATACTGTGGGATGCCACAGGGTTTGTTCGCATTCTTGCGGTACAATTAGGGAGAGAAGGTGAGGTGATACCGGTGGAACCGATCGGATAGGGCAGAATCAAAATATCATATTATATGCTCCGATTGTCTCGGATATCTATATATGTTTTCATGGTAAGAAAGGCAGGAAGTGCTAGATCGCATTAAAACGCCATCAATTGAAGAGTACTATTACGTTTAAAAAATCATTTGCAAACAGTACCCAATCATAAATCCCCTTTACCCTGAACAGAGTACAATCGTTGCCCCATACCGCATTTAGCCGGGGACCTTTGGACTGTCTCCTTACAATGTCCTCCCTTTTTGAAAAGACGCGGTAGTTTTTTGGTTCCTTTGGTAACGCTGACAAGCCTTGTCTTTTCTTTGCCCGGAGGACTTGAACTACCGACCCCACTATTTCAGGCGGCTTTTGAGAGATGTATTCTCCCGAAAGCCGCCTTTTTTCGTTTCTCAAGAATTAGTTTTAAGAGGTCTTAACCAAAATGCAGTGATGACCTCCCCGCCTGTTCAGAAAAGAGGTTTGCCCTGCATTTGGGGGCAAACCTCACTTATCTCTCTTCTGATATCATTCAGTAGATCGTAACGGCCGTACCCGGAGTGACGGTTTGGAGGATCTTGATCATATTCTCCTCAGAGACTGCAACACAACCGCCAGTAGGATAATCCGGCTCCTTCCAGCAGTGAAGGAAGATCGCGTTGCCAGCGTAGGGGGCACCGGCGGCATTGTAGCCCAGATCCAGCAGATAGGCGTAGCGGATGGGGTAGTCCATCAGATGCTCGTCCTCAGAGTAGTCCCAGTCGGGATGCTCGCTCTTGTAGAGAAGAGTGTTGTAATTCAGTCCGTTGGAACCAGTGGCACACCAATACATATCGTCTGTGATCCGGGTGAAGGGAACCCTGCAGCCCGGATCGTCCTTGATGCCATAAGCCTCACCGATGGTCCAAGTACCCAGCGGAGTCTTCACGTCGCCCTCAGACTGTTTCCCGGGGCCGTTTTTGCCCACCAGCGCCTCACAGGAGAACACTTCGACATACTTTCCGTTCTGGGCCTGATAAACCGTGAGGGTTGCGTGGTAATCGCCATCGATGGCGGTTTTGATGCCGATACGGTATTCACCGTTACGTTCTGTGGAGATGGGCTGCCCGAAGAGCGTCTTCTCCACTTCATCCTGGGAGATGATGTTCTTGTATAGCTTATACTCAGAAGTATCGGGTGTCTTGGGCTTTTCTGCGTCGATCCGGGTCCAGACCAGCAGGCCGCCCAGTGTCAGGCAGACAACGCACAGAATTGCGATGATTACTTTTGCGGTTTTGTTCATGATGTGCCTCCATAAAAAACGTTATTGTTGGTTCAAAGACAATATTTTCATACTCAAGTCTTTTTACTGCATCTGATCCTCCGCCCACTTATAGACCGACTCCAGCGCCGGGATCAGCGTCCTGCCCCGTTCGGCGAGGGAATACTCCACCGTGGGCGGGATGGTACTAAACTGGGTACGGGTAATGAACCGGTCCTGTTCCAGCTCCCGCAGGCATTTGGTCAGCATGGTGGCCGTGATGCCCACCACCTTGCGTTCCAGTTCCCGGTAGCGGAGCGTCTGATTCTCCGCGTCCGCGATGTACCAGAGGATCGGCAGCTTCCATTTCTGCCCGATCAGCTCCATGGCGTACAGGATGGGGCACTCGGTTTCATAGATGTTTTCGTCCCTGGGTAAGGGCTTCCTGCTCATAGCCGCCTCTATTACTATATTTTCCGTAGTGACAAAGAATATTCTGCCTTCTTGTTTTCCTGTTGTAATCTATTATAATATCTTCCAGAAGATTTGTAAAGAGGTCATATCCGTGAAAAAAGTATTTGAAGCCGTTCAACTCGGCAATCTGAGCCTGAAGAACCGACTTGTCCGCTCGACCACCTGGGAGGGGATCGCGCGGCCCGACGGCATCGTGACGGAGGAGGCCTTCGCTAATTCCTGTACGAAAAAAGAAAGGAGGATCCTCCGCCTCTCCCGGTCGCCTGCGCGCCGTCTGTTAGCCATTCCTAACTTATAGTATTATATTGCAGCCGCCGAAGAAAGTCAATCCTTTCCCCGCCCTCCGGCGCGATTTCTTGTCCTGCCGGATTTCCGGGCGTTTTCCGGAGAAGCCCATTCCGGGCGGCGCTTTTATCCGATCCTTCCGGAAAAAGGCCGCGGGCATGCTGCCCGCGGCCTTTCTTTTTGGGAAAAGATCTCCCGGCCGGTCCTTCTGCGCGTCTCACGGCTTTACGCGTTTGCCAGCTCGAAGATCCTCCTGAATTCGGCGTTCGGCCGGGCGATTTCCCCGGCGCTTCCCACGGTGATCGTCGGGATCGCGCCGTGTTCCTCGTGGATCCTCTCGCGAAGAACGGCTTCCTCCGTGGCTCCGTTCAGATTGGAATAGCCGATCGTCCTTGCCAGCCCGGAAAAGAGTCTGCCGTTCAGATCGATCCCGCCGCAGCGCTCAAGACCCGGTCTGGTCGCGTGATGGCTGTCGAACAGATGCGCCTGCGCGAAGCTGAGGTTCTGCATGGTGATCTCGTTGAGCCCCTCTCCCCCGACCGCCAGACCGTCTCCGATCGTTTCGATCTCCTCGATGAGCTTTTTCATGCCTTCCATGGAGGTGGTATTGTCCACGAGACAGTTATCCAGATTCCACGAGCACAGGGTCACGTCGATGAACACAGCGTCTGTCTTTCTGTCAAGCAGGGTCAGCGCGTCGTCGATGCGCTTTGAAAGGATCGAGCGCCAGAGGGCGAGGCCCGGATGGATCTTGACCATGACGTTCCGTTCGCGGTTTTTGTCCAGGGCCATATTGGAGGACGGGACGCCGAGGACTCTGCCGTTTTCGTACCCCCAGCCGAGAAATCTGCCGGTCTCAAGCTCACGGTACTTGAAATCCTGCAGGAACCGGTATTCCGGCATCGAAGGGTCCATATCGACGCTGTTGGCGTGGGGCATGCACCGGAAGCCCTTCTCCGCGGCGTACTCCAAAAACCCCCGGAATTCTTCGCTCGGGGTGAAATCGGGGTAATTCTGATCGTATTTGTATTTTCTCCATTGAGGAAGATGAAGAAGGATCTTCCGCGGATCGACCTTCCGGGAAAGCTCGTCCAGGACCTCCCGGTCGGTGGGGCACCAGGAGACCGCCATCCGGACGTCGCCGATCCAGGCTTTTCTTCTCCGCTCTTCTTTTTCAAGACCGTACGCCTTCCAGAGCCAGGCTCTGTATTGGTCGGCCGGAGCATGCCAGCCGCCCGAGAAGACGTTGATCCGCCACGCAAGTCCCCCGGCCGATCTGCTGTCGTCGATGGGGCCGTAGGCCTCGGCGTCAAAAGCGACGTCTCTTCCGCTTTCGCCCCGGCCGGTCACCACGGATTTGGCGCGGTAATGCGTATCCTCGGTCCTCACCCAGAATCCTCGCCCGTCGGCGTGATCCATCAGAAGGGCGAACCCGGCTTCCCAGTCCTTCGGCCAGGTCCATTTCCGGTTTTTCAGAAGCTCGTCGTCCGGGCGGAGGTCGACGCCCTGATAGAAAGGCGCGATCAGATTCAGTTTTTCATCGATCCCCGTGAAGGGTATCCGGGCTGCCACGATCCCCTTTCGCGCGGAGGTGACCTCCGGCTCCAGAATGACGTCCCCGTTTTCAGGGTCTTCCCGGATCGTCAGAACGCCGTCGCCGTCCCAGGCCTCGAAGAAATACTCCGCCCGGTAAGGAGAGAGCTTTCTGGCGCTCACCGCGCCGTGTCCGGTGTTTTTCAGCGGGACGCATTCGTCGTTCCTGTAAACGATATAAAGCGCCTCGCCCGCTCCATCGCCCGCGATAAACTTTCTGCCGTCCTTTGCGGAAAGAGAAATCAGCACGCCGTCCCGAAAGACGGCCGTCTGGGTGAAGGTTTCGACCTTCACGACGTTTTGGTTCAAAGTGATCACGTTCTGTCGTCCCTCCGTTCGTCAGATTTAGATGCGCCTTTATTCTATCATACTTTT
>CACYBP010000021.1 GCA_902772625.1 Oscillospiraceae bacterium | reverse complement strand
GCCGCCATGCTCGATTACGCCGACGAGGGGGTGGAGCCCCCCGATCCGGGGGAGATCGACGGGCTTTTATCCTCCGCGCGGGAGGAGCTTTGTCTGCTTTTGCGGGGCACCGTCGCGGGGAGGGTGATCCGGGAAGGCGTGGGGATCTGCCTGATCGGGCGGACCAACGCCGGCAAATCCACTCTTCTGAACGCCCTTCTGGGCTACGAACGGGCCATCGTCACCCCGGTGGCCGGCACCACCCGGGACGTGATCGAGGAGGGTCTGACCCTCGGAAGCGTGAAATTCCGGTTTCTGGACACCGCCGGCTTCCGAGACACGGCCGACCCGGTGGAAAGGATCGGCATCGAAAAGAGCCGCGAGGGCCTTTCCCGGGCCGAAGGCGTGATCCTGCTCTTCGACGGAAGCCTTCCCCCCGACCGGGAGGACGAGCTTGCTTTCCGGGAGGTGGAGAAGGAAAAGAAGCGCCGCCCGGAGCTTCGCGTCTTCAAGGCGGTCAACAAGACCGACCGCGGGATCGCGGCGGCATACGCGGCGGCGTATAAAGCGTATTTTCCGGAGGAAGAGACCTTCTTCCTTTCGGCAATAGACGGGACCGGCCTTCCGGAGCTGACGGAGGCGTTGGAGAAACTGGGCAAAGAGCGGGGAAGCGACCCCGCCGCCGTGACGAATCTGCGCCACGCCGACGCGATCCTCCGCGCCTCGGCGGCTCTGGAGGAGACCCTTCGGGACAAGGCCCGGGGCATCACCGACGACGTGATCTGGAGCGGCCTGGCAAGCGCCGTTTCGATCCTCGGGGAGATCACCGGGGACGAGGTCCGGGAGGACATGATAGAGCGGATCTTCCGCAATTTCTGCGTGGGGAAATAACGAAAGGCAAAAGCATGAAGATCACAAACTACCCGGCGGGGGAATTCGACGCCGCGGTCATCGGCCTGGGACACGCCGGGATCGAGGCGGCCCTGGCGCTTTCGCGCATGGGGCTTTCCACCGTGGCCTTCGCCATCAATCTGGACAGCGTCGGGAACATGCCCTGCAATCCCGCCATCGGCGGCACCGCCAAGGGGCACCTGGTGAGGGAGCTGGACGCCCTGGGCGGCGAGATGGGCAAGGCGGCCGACGCCTGCGCCATCGAATACCGCATGCTCAACCGGGGAAAGGGCCCCGCAGTCTACTCTCTCCGGAGCCAGACCGACCGGATCGCCTACCGGGCGTACATGAAATCGGTCCTGGAAAAGGAAAAGAACCTCCGCGTCGTGCAGGCCGAGATCGTCTCCCTGGAGACCGAAGAGGGGCGGGTGGTCTCGGTGACCGCCCGGTCGGGGGCGGTGTACCGGGTGAAGGCGGTGATCGTCGCCACCGGCACCTTTCTTGAGGGAAAGGTCATCATGGGCGAGCTTTCTTACGAAAGCGGACCCGACGGGCTCTTCCCGTCGCGGGGGCTTTCGGCGTCGATCCGGAAAACCGGGCACACCCTGCGCCGGTTCAAAACCGGCACGCCGCCCCGGGTCAACCGGAACACGGTGGATTTTACGGATCTTGCGGTCCAGGAAGGAGACGAGGACGTCCCTCCCTTCTCCTTTTCCACCAAAGAGAAGAAAAAGAACCGCGCGGTGTGCTATCTGACCTACACCAATCCCGAGACCCACCGGGTGATCCGGGAAAATCTTGACCGGTCGCCCCTCTTTTCGGGCGTGATCGAGGGGGTCGGCCCCCGCTACTGCCCTTCCATCGAGGACAAGGTGGTGCGCTTCGCCGACAAGGACCGGCACCAGCTTTTCATCGAGCCCATGGGGCTTGACACCGACGAGCTTTATATCCAGGGCTTTTCCTCCTCCATGCCCGAGGAGGTGCAGCTGGAGATGCTCCACACCGTGAAGGGGCTGGAGCACGCCCACGTGCAGAGAAGCGCCTACGCCATCGAATACGACTGCGTGGATCCCCGGGAGCTTTATCCCACGCTGGAAAGCCGGCTGGTCCGTGGCCTTTACGGCGCGGGACAGTTCAACGGCAGCTCGGGATACGAGGAGGCGGCGGCGCAGGGCTTTATCGCCGGGGTCAACGCCGCCCTGAAGCTTCTGGGACGGGAGGAGCTTGTGCTTTTGCGGGAGGACGGGTACATCGGCACCCT
>CACYBP010000020.1 GCA_902772625.1 Oscillospiraceae bacterium | reverse complement strand
CCGGATCGCCGCGGCCGCCGCGGTCCCCGCGCCTTCTCCCATGGCAAGGCAGATCGGCATCACCCGGTAATTGGAATGGGCGATGTGGGTGCCGGAAATATTCCGTCCCGCAAGCATCAGACCTTTGATCCTTTTGGGCAGAAGCGACCGGTAAGGGATCGTGTAACCGCCCACCTCGGGAAACTCCTTCTGCGCGCCGGTCTTATCAAGGCCCGCACCGTCCAGATTGTGCACGTCGAAATTGAAATGCGCGCCCCGTACGATCCAGTCGTCGAAGGTCCGGGCCGCAAGGATATCCTCGCCGGTGAGGGTGTATTTCCCCTCAAAATGCCGGGTCTCCCGGATCCCCACCATAGGTGCGGCCGAGATCACGTAGCAGTTTTCATATCCCGGCACGTATTCCCGGAGGAAGGCCTCGATGGCGTAGATCTGCTTCCGGCAGGCGATCTCCGCCCGGGTCAGATCGGCCGCCTCGGTGCCGTCTATGCCGGTGCAGTTGGTCATGTTGCAGGTGACGATCCCGGGAAGGGTCGATTTATAAAGGAGCACGTGCCCCGCGGGGTGCGGAAGCTTTTCCCGGGCCAGCGCCTGAAGCTCGCCCTTGGGCGTCTCATAGGTGGACTCGAAGCTCGGCAGGAACACCGCCCGGTCGTAATCCACTCCCGCCACCTTGAACATCAGGGTCGCGGGCTGCATCTTGTGATCCTCCTCGCGTCCGAGGATGTAGGGAACGCCGGCCTTCGCCGCGATATCTCCGTCGCCTGAGGCGTCGATGACGATCTTTGCAAGAAACGCCTCCCGCCCCGACTTGCTCTCGGCGATCACGCCCCGGATCCGCTCTCCCTCCATCACCGGCTCGGAAACGAAGGAATAGAGCCGGATCGAGGCCCCCGCCTCCTCGAGCATGGTGAAATAGAGAAGCTTCAGTTTTTCGGGATCGATCTCGATCACCGGCTTTCCGTGAAGCTTTCCCTCGTTCATTTCGGCCGAACGTCGAAGGATCTCTTTATAAAGCCTGCTTCCGGAGGTGCCGGTCCAATGGCTCATAAGCCCCGCGGTAGAGACTCCGCCGGGCATGCCGCTCTGCTCCAGGACAAGCACCCGTGCGCCGCCCCTCGCCGCGGCGATGGCGGCGCCCATGCCGGCGGGGCCGGCCCCGATCACCAGCACGTCGACTTCTTCGGCCACGGGAATCCTGCGTTCGGGTTCTGTTACGGTCTTTTTCGTCATGATCTCATCTCCCCGCGGCACGCGCCGACAAACGCGCGGAAGATCGCGGCCGCCTTTTCGTCCTCTTTGTAATAGACCTCCGGGTGCCACTGCACCCCCAGGAAAAAGGGATGGCCCGGAAGATCGAAGCCTTCGGTGATCCCCTCTTCGTTCACGGCGTCCACCCTGAGGGGCTTCGCCTCGGCCTTCACGGCCTGATGATGCGAGGAGTTGACGCGGATGGTCTCCTCCCCGAGGATGTCGTAAAGCAGCGTACCTTTCTTCACCTTTACGTTGTGCCAGACCCAGGGGCCGTTCTCCCCCTGACGGGCGTGGCCTTCGATATGCTGGAAAAGGCTTCCGCCGAGGCCGACGTTCAGAAGCTGCTCTCCCCGGCAGACGCCGAGAATCGGCTTCTCCCGCAGCATCGCCGAGGCGAGGAGCGCGAATTCGAATTTGTCGCGCGTTTCCGACACGGCTCCGAGCTTTTCCGAGGGTTCCTCCCCGTAGTATTTGGGGTCCACGTCCACGCCGCCCGAAAAGAGAAAGCCCTGAAAGAGATCGGCGTATTCTTCCACGCGGGTCCATTCCGCCTCACAGGGCAGGATCACCGGCATGGCGCCGGCGTCCCAAAGCGCCTCGAAATACCGCGAGGGGATCGACGTGCGTCCTTCCTCCGGCGTGGCGGTGACCGCAATCAGGGGACGAGGGGACATAGGATCCTTCCTTTCACCGTCCGGAAAGAGACCGGACGGATTCGTTTTTTTCATTATACACCCATTTCCCTTTTCCGTCCATCTCTTTTTCGCCCGGAACCGCTCTTCTTTTCGGTTCTTTTCCTCAGTACTCCGGCTTGCCAAAAGGGGGCTGTTCCTGTATAATAGAAGAAAAGAAAAAGCGGCGGGGAACATCTCCGCCGGGAAACGGTTGGACGAGAGGATATGCCCGGGATTGAAAGCGCGGAAAAATACCGCCGCATCAGGAAAAAGTATCTGGAGGAAGAGTATTCCTCCCTCAACCCCATGCAGAGAAAAGCCGTTTTCGCGGTCAACGGCCCGCTTCTGGTGCTGGCCGGCGCGGGGAGCGGCAAGACAACGGTGCTTGTGGCCCGGATCGCCTTTTTGCTCCGGTTCGGCAACGCCTACGAAAGCGAAAGCCTGCCCGAAGGCCTGACCGACAGGGACGTGGCGGATCTGGAGGCGCTGGGCGATCTCCACGCCGTCCTCGATCCCCATACCGCCGAATCGGTCTTCGCCGTGGAGAAATGCGAGCCGTGGCAGATCCTTGCCATCACCTTCACCAACAAAGCAGCCTCCGAAATGAAGGAGCGCATCCGCCGGGCGGTGGGGACCGCGGCCGACGAGGTCTGGGCCGCCACCTTCCATTCCACCTGCGTGCGCATCCTCAGGAGGCACGCCGAGAAGATCGGCTATTCCTCCTCCTTCACCATCTACGATTCCGACGACCAGCTGCGCGCCATGAAAGAGATCATGAAAGAGCGCGGCGTTTCCACCACGCAGTTTTCGCCCAAAAGCGTCCTGGCCGAGATCTCCCGGGCCAAGGACAGCCTTCTCTCCCCCGAGACCTTCCGGCAGAACGTCGGCGCCGATTACCGCCGATCGGTCGTCGCGCGGCTTTACGCGGTCTACGCCGAGCGGCTGAAGGCCGCCAGCGCCATGGATTTCGACGATCTGATCCTGAATACCGTCCGGCTTCTGGAGGAGAATCCCGACGTTCTGGAATACTATCAGCGCCGCTTCCGCTACGTTCTGGTGGACGAATACCAGGACACCAACTACGCTCAGTACCGCCTGACTTCGCTTCTTGCCTCGGGACGGCAGAATCTTTGCGTGGTGGGCGACGACGACCAGTCGATCTACCGTTTCCGCGGCGCCACCATCCGGAATATTCTGGATTTTGAAAAGGAATACCCCGGCGCGCGGGTGATCAAGCTGGAGCAGAATTACCGGTCCACCGGCAACATTCTGGACGCCGCCAACGCCGTGATCTCCCACAACAAGGGCCGGAAGGGAAAGAACCTCTGGACGGCGGATCCGAACGGCGACAAGGTCACGCTCTACACCGCCGAGGACGAGACCGGCGAAGCCCGCTATATCGCGGAAAACATCATCATGAATCACATGAAAGACCAGCCTTGGAGCGCGCACGCGGTGCTTTACCGCATGAACGCCCAGTCAAACGCCCTGGAGCGCGCCCTTCGTGACAACGGCGTGCCCTACCGCATGGTGGGCGGCACGCGCTTTTTCGACCGGGCGGAGATCCGGGACGTTCTGGCCTACATGCAGGTCATCGCCAATCCCTCCGACGAGCTGCGCCTGACCAGGATCATCAACGTGCCCACCCGCGGGATCTCCGACGCCACGCTGGACAAGGCCCGCGCCATCGCCGCCGAAAACGGGGTCTCGCTGGTCGACGTCCTCAGAAACGCTTCGTTTTACGCGCCTCTGGCGCGGCCCGCCAAGGCGATCGCCCGCTTCTTTGAGATGCTCGACAAGCTGTCCGAGCTTTCGCTGACCGCCTCTCTCCCCGATCTCTACGACGCCATGCTGGAGGCCACCGGATACCGCCAGATGTACGAGATCAAGAGCGAAGAAGAGGCCAGATCGCGCCTTGAAAACATCGACGAGATGAAATCCAATCTCATCGAATACGTCTCTTCCCACGAGGATCCGAGTCTGGAGGATTATCTCGCCGAGGTCTCCCTGATCTCCGACATCGACAAATACGACGAGACCGCCGACGCGGTGATCCTGATGACCATCCACAACGCCAAGGGACTGGAATTCCCCTTCGTTTACATCTGCGGCATGGAGGAGGACATCTTCCCCTCCTACCGCTCGTCCTCCGAGCCGGAGGATCTGGAGGAGGAACGGCGGCTTGCCTACGTGGGCATCACCCGGGCGAAGAAGCGGCTGACCCTGCTTTGCGCAAGGAGGCGGATGCTCTTCGGCCACACCGCCGCCAACATGCCCTCCCGCTTTCTGGACGAGATCCCGGGAGAGCTTCTGGAAAGGCTTCCGAAGACCCGCGGCCGGGCGGGCGTCTCTTCCTACCGCGCTTATGCCGGCGAGGAGGATTTCTTCAGCCCGACCTCCCGCGCCGCGCGCATCGTGCCCGCCGAAGGGAAACGGAGCGCCGCCCCGCTTTCCGGAAGAAGCGCCGAAGGCGAAACCGGCGGGATCGCCCTCACGTCGCTTTCCGCCGGGGCACACGTCAGGCATAAGGCCTTCGGCGAAGGACGGATCACAAAATCGATCCCCATGGGCGGCGATTATCTGATCACCATCCTCTTCGACGACGGCACCGAAAAGAAATTCATGGCGAAAACCGCCGCAAGGTTCCTCACGCTTCTCTGACCGGGCGGCCTCCGTTTTTTCGCCGATATGAGCAATCGGGCTTGCTTCTCTTTGCTCTTTGTGATAAAATGAGATCAGAACAGAAATACAAGGAAAGGGATCACGAAGCTATGTCGATTCAGATCACCAACAAAAACGCCCTGAAATTCGTCTCCGAAGAAACCGTAAACGCTTACCTCCCCGCTCTGGAGACGGCGGCGGATCAGCTGAAAAACAAGACCGGCGCGGGAAATGATTTTCTCGGCTGGGTCGCGCTTCCCGAAAACTACGACAAGGAAGAATTCGCCCGCATCAAAAAGGCGGCCGAAAAGATCAAGAGCGACAGCGACGCCCTGGTCGTGATCGGGATCGGCGGCTCCTACCTCGGTGCCCGCGCCGCGGTGGAGTTCATGCGTTCCCCCAACTACAACCTTCTCAAAAAGGACACCCCGAACGTCTACTTCGTGGGCAACAACCTCTCCCCGGTGCATACTGCCGAAATCCTTTCGCTTCTGGAGGGAAAGGATTTCTCCATCAACGTGATCTCCAAATCGGGCACCACCACCGAGCCCGCCGTGGCCTTCCGCATCTTTAAAAAGCTCTGTGAAGAAAAATACGGCAAAGAAGAAGCCGCAAAGCGTATCTACGCCACCACCGACAAGGCGCGCGGCGCCTTGAAAAAGCTTGCTGACGCCGAAGGCTACGAATCCTTCGTGATCCCCGACGACGTGGGCGGCCGCTACTCGGTCCTGACCGCCGTGGGTCTTCTGCCCATCGCGGTGGCGGGAGTCGATATCGACGAGATGATGAAGGGCGCGTACGACGAGATGAAGGTCCTTTCGGCGGGCGGCAAGGATAACCCCGCCTGGGTCTACGCCGCCACCCGCAACGCACTTTACCACGCCGGCTTCACCACCGAGATCCTCGGCTGCTACGAGCCCGCCTTCCGCTTCATGGCCGAATGGTGGAAGCAGCTTTACGGCGAAAGCGAAGGCAAGGACGGCAAGGGCATCTTCCCCGCCTCGGTGGATCTGACCGCCGACCTGCATTCCATGGGCCAGTACATCCAGGACGGCCTGCGCAATCTCTTTGAGACCGTCGTCACCATCGAAACCCCCGCCTGCGACCGCAAGGTCGAAGCTGACGACGCCAACACCGACGGCCTCAATTATCTCGCGGGCATGAGCCTTGACGCCATCAACAAGACCGCCTCGCTCGGAACGGTCCTTGCCCACGTGGACGGCGGCGTTCCGAATCTCGGCGTCACCATCCCCTCCAACGGCGCCTACGACTTCGGCACTCTGGTCTACTTCTTCGAATATGCCTGCGGGCTTTCGGGATATCTGCTCGGGGTCAATCCCTTCAACCAGCCCGGCGTGGAAGCGTATAAATCCAATATGTTCGCCCTTCTCGGCAAACCCGGCTACGAAGATAAAAAGGCCGAGCTTGACGCGCGGCTTGCCAAATAACAAATACTCATTTCAAGGAGGTACGACATGGTCAAACTCATCGTCGGCAAAAAGGGATCCGGTAAAACCAAACAGCTCATCGAACTGGTCAACGACGCGGCGCGTGAAAACGCGGGCAGCATCCTCTGTCTGGAACGCGGAAACTCCCTCACCTTCGACGTGCATTACGGCGCGCGTCTGATCGACTACGGCGAATACCCTCTCACCGGCTACAACGCGCTTCTCGGCTTCCTCTATGGCTGCTACGCGCAGAATTACGATCTGAACCACATCTTCATCGACAATCTGACCAAGATCTCCCAGGAGGATTCCTTTGAGAAGATGGCCGACTTCCTTGCTCTTCTCGAGGAGAAGAGCGAAAACCTGAAGATCGACTTCACCATCACGGTCTCAGCCGACGCCTCTGAGCTTCCGGAGCGGATGCATAAGTACATCTGACCGGAGTCCTTCTCCCCCGGCGCTCTTCAAGGCGGGAGCGGCGCGAAAGCCGCTCCATGGTTTTCATCCGCACCCGCGGCATGATAAAACAGAAAAGCACCCGGAAACGCGTTTCCTGCGTTTCCGGGTGCTTTTCTGTTTCCCGTCTGTTCCGCGGTATTCTTTCTTCCGTCCGGAAAAAACGGGCGCGGCCAGAAGGCCGCGCCCGTTTTTGATTCATTTCTGCTTCTCGAAAGGAAGCCCGCGAGTCAAGCGGTTTATTCCATGAGATAACCGCCTGTCTTCCGCTTTCGGTCAATGTCTGGCCTTATAAGCCTTTCTGTTAACCAGGATCACAACGCCGCAAACCGCCAAAGCGGAGAGTGCGATGCCGGAGAAGATCATCAGCGTGATCCAGAGGCCCGGATTGCTGCTGTCACCGGTATCCGGACGGTCGGGTTCATCGGGAGGAACCGGTTCCCACATGGCCGTGAAGGTGTGATCCTCGACGACGGTATACTCGTCGCCCGGCTGATAGCTGGAGCCTTCCCAGTAAAGGAACTTATAGCCTTCTCTGGTGGGCGCTTCGTGGATGGAGATCACGGTATTCGCGGGATAAACCTCGAGAATATCGTCGGTCTTTCCGTCGAACTGGCCGCCGTTGAGCTTATACGTGATGGTGTATTCCAGAGATTCGGCGAGCTTGTTGGTCACCACGAAGCCGTCAATCGAGCTTTCGTATCCTTCGACCGCATCTTCGGTGACGGTGTAGGCGATTTCCTTGCCCGAAGCGTACTTCGCAAGGCCGGTGAAGGTGTGCTTCCAGCCGTCCGCTTCGGTGATGCTCGCGGAATCAACCTTCTCGCCGTCGGCAAAGAGGGTAACCGTTACGCTGTCGGGACGGAGCCCGCGCTGGTCGTCGTCATCGTCCCAGACCTTTTCGACGGTCACGTCGGTGGTCTCAGATTCATGGGTGTTGGTGATAACGAAGCCGTCCGCCGCGGAACCGGTCACTTCGGAAACGTAGCCTTCGGGATCTTCGACTTCCTTGACGGTATAGGTGATCGCCTTGCCGTCCTTGTTCCTGTCGCGCGAGGTCCAGGTGTGAGTCCAACCGGAAGCCTCGTTAAGCTCCACAGGATCGCCGACCGCTTCGTTTCCGGCATAGAGCTGCACCTTCACGGCGTCGGGCCGTTTGCCGTCGCGGTTATCGTCGTCCTCCCAGACCTTTTCGACCGTGATATCGATCTTCTCTTCTTCGTGGCTGTTCGTAACGACGAACCCGTCGTCCGCCGAACCGCTCACTTCGGAAGAATAATCCTCAGGAGTATCAACTTCTTTGACCGAGTAGGTGATCTTCTTGCCGCCTTCGTAGGCGAAAAGCCCGGTCCAGGTGTATTTCCACGCGGCGTCTTCGTTGAGTTCCACCGGATCGCCGACCGCTTTGTCTCCGGCATAGAGCTGAACCTTCACGGAGTCAGGCCGCTTGCCGTCCTGGTCATTCGCGTCGTCCCAGACCTTTTCGACGGTCACGTCGGTGGTCTCAGCCTCGTGGGTATTGGTGATGACGAAGCCTTCTTCCGCGGAGCCGGTGACTTCGGAGGTATAGCCCTCGGGAGCTTCGACTTCCTTGACGGAGTAGGCGATCGCCTTGCCGTCCTTGTTCCTGTCGCGCGACGTCCAGGTGTATTTCCAACCGGCGTCTTCAGTGAGTTCCACAGGTTCGCCGACTGCTTCGTCCCCGGCATAGAGCTGCGCCTTCACCGAGGCGGGACGCATGCCGTCGCGGTTATCGTCGTCTTCCCAGGTCTTCTCGACCGTGATATCGACCTTTTCTTCTTCGTGGCTGTTCGTGACGACGAACCCGTCGTTTGCAGAACCGGTCACCTCAGAAGAGTATCCGTCGGGCGTTGCGACTTCCTTGACCGTGTAGACGATCTTCTCGCCGGCTTCATAGGCGAAAAGTCCGTTCCAGGTGTATTTCCATGCGGTGTCTTCGCTGAGTTCCACCGGATCGCCGAACGCTTCGTCTCCGGCGTAGAGCTGCACCTTGATGGAGGCGGGACGCTTGCCGTCCTGGTCTTCCGCGTCGTTCCAGACCTTTTCGACGGTCACGTCGGTGGTCTCCGCCTCGTGGGTGTTGGTGATAACGAAGCCTTTTTCCGCGGAGCCGGTGACTTCAGCGGTATAGCCCTCGGGAGTTTCAGTTTCCTTGACGGTGTAGGCGATCGCTTCGCCGCCTTTGTATCTGTCCTGTTCGGCCCAGGTGTAGGTCCAACCCGCGGATTCGCTGAGTTCCACAGGCTCGCCGACCGCTTCGTCCCCGGCGTAGAGCTGCGCCTTCACCGAGGCGGGACGCATGCCGTCGCGGTTATCGTCGTCTTCCCAGGTCTTCTCGACCGTGATATCGATATGCTCCTCTTCGTG
>CACYBP010000019.1 GCA_902772625.1 Oscillospiraceae bacterium | reverse complement strand
TGGAGGATCTGGTCCCAGGGCGGGACCTTCTGAACAACATACAGGATTATAAATGGAGGACGCCCGCGATCCTCGGGACCTATCCGGTGGACAACGTCCGGTTCGTGGACACCCCCGACGGAGGACACTATTACGCGGTCTGGCTGACCGACCGGGGAAACGCGTGCTACGTCTTTTTCGACCGGGAGGGAAACGCTTACGGCCATCCGGTCTGCGTCTCGGGCAGCGCGAAGAGCATAAGGGATTTTTCCTCCCTCAGGGAGGGGGACAAGATCGAAAAGGTGATCGACATCGACCCCGCGACGAAGCTTTACGCCGCGTCCTTCCGCCCCCTCGGGGAGGGAGAGAGCGTCAAAGAAGCCAACCGGGACGTAAAGGAAAGATACGAGATCTACGCCACCTGGAGCCTGACCAGCGTGCATCTGCTCCGCGAAGGCTTTCTGGAGATCCGGTACCGGTTCGCGCCGGGAGGCGGGTACGAGATCGACCGCATCGCCTGGTCCCCGGAGTTCAAGGGGATCTGCTCCGTTGCCGAGCAGATGCTGGAATGGGAGGGGATCTCCGAAGAAGAGACGCGTGACTGCAGGGAGTTCGCCTCGCGTTACGACTTCACGATCCTGGAAAAGGATTATTTCCCCTTTGAAACGAGCGAGCCGGTCTCGAACGCGGAGAGAAGGATCCCCGTCCCGGTGGAAGAAACCGACTGGACCCTGAAGGTCGCGGTGGGGACCGGGGAGGGCGAGACCGAAAAGACCCTTCACCGGACCGATATCGGCCCGGACGAGATCACGACCGTGGTGGCCAGGCGCCGCCGGGGGAACGATCCGGAGGGCTCGGTCCAGCTTCTGTGGATGGGCGGGATCACCCTTTCGTCGCTTGCCGAAAAAGAAGGCGCAAAGGATTGGGACCGGGCGGTGATCACCCTTTCGGACGGCGGGGAAGAGACGGTGACGCGGCACGCGGCGGAAAAAGACAGAATGCTGATCGCCTGGATCCGGAATGAAAAGTACGCCCTGGACGGCACCGGGACCGGCCTGGCTCTGGCGAGCCGGGACGGGGAGGCGGACCGATACCGGCCGGAGGTCGCCGGCGTGAGATTTCTTCTGAAGGGAGAAAAGCCCTGACGCGAAAAAACACGGGAGCCACCGGACGGTCCGGCGGCTCTTTTCCTTCCCGGGTTTCCGGAGGGGGCGCTCTTTTCCGGGGAAAGCCCGGCTTTTTGGGGAAGCGGCTGTGAAAAGACGGGCTTTTTCCCCTGTCTTTCGGCAAAAAAAGAGTTGACAAGCGAAAAGCCTTGCGATATAATATACCGAGCAGTGCGAAAAAAGCGGAGGGAAAGGAACGCCGGGTATGAAGCTGGATACGGTGGAGCTTTTTCAGAACGCGGGCTATACCGTTCCGGTGGAGGGCGAGATCGATTTCTCCGACGTGGATTATTACGGAGACCGCCCGTTCAGAACGGCGCGCGTTACGGGCAAGGCCGAAAACAAAGGCGGCATCGTGACGCTCAGGCTGGACGTATCGCTGGACGTGGAAACGCATTGCGCCCGGTGCCTCAAGCCCCTGGCCTTCGAACAAAAGGCGAAGGTAAGGGAAACGCTGGTGAAGCGGAGCGAGGAGACCGACGACGCAAGCGAAAGCTACACGGTGGTGGACGGCCGTTCGCTGGATCTCTACGACGTGGTTTTAAGCGCTGTATTGCTCGACATCGACATGGTTTTTCTCTGTCGCGAGGACTGCAAGGGGCTTTGCCCGGTTTGCGGCGCCGACCTGAATGAAGGAATGTGCGATTGCGGCAAGAAAGATCAAGAGGATAGATAAAGTACGGGAGGTGTAACGCATGGCAGTCCCCAAGGGTAAGGTATCCAAATCGCGCAGAGACATGAGAAAGGCCAACTGGAAGCTCGAGGCTCCCGGTATGGTGAAGTGCCCGGTTTGCGGCGAGCTGAAGCTCCCCCATCGTGCTTGCGCGAAATGCGGCGATTACAAAGGAAAAACCGTTATCGCGGTTTCCGAAAGCAAGTAATCGAATATCAGAAACAAGGGAAGGACGGGCAAACGGGGTTTTGTCCGTCCTCCGTCGTTAGTAAGGCGGCGGAGAAGGGAGCACGGGTTTGGCGGTCAGGATCAAAACGGTGGAGGCGCATTCTCCCGCGTCCCGCGCCGGCGTGCGCGCGGGGGAGATCCTCGTTTCGGTGAACGGCCATGCGATCGCGGACGTTCTGGACTATGATTTTTATACGGCGGAAAGCGCGCTCTCGCTGGTTCTGGAAAGCGAGGGGGAACGGCGCTCGGTCGAACTGAAAAAGGGCCGGTATACCCCGCTGGGGCTGGATTTCGAGACCTACCTGATGGACAAGCAGAAGCGGTGCGCCAACAACTGCGTCTTCTGCTTCATCGACCAGCTGCCGAAGGGCATGCGGGAAAGCCTGTATTTCAAGGACGACGACGTCCGGCTCAGCTTTCTTCTCGGAAACTACGTGACCATGACCAACTTCTCCCGCCGCGACGTGGAGCGGATCGTGGAGATGAAGATCAGCCCCATCAACGTGTCGGTGCACACCACCAATCCCGATCTGCGGATCAGGATGCTCGGCAACAAAAACGCCGGGAAGAGCCTGGAATACATCGATATCTTCAAAAAAGCGGGCATCAAAATGAACGCCCAGCTGGTGATCTGCCCCGGCCTCAACGACGGGGACGAGCTGGAACGCACCCTTCACGATCTGGTGGCCCGCGCGCCGGAGGTCGAAAGCATCGCCCTGGTGCCGGTGGGGCTTACCGCTCACCGGGACGGGCTTTGCCATCTGGATCCCATGACGAAGGAAAACGCCCGGGACGTCATCGCCCGGGCCGGCAAATGGTCTGCCATCGCCCTGGAATTCACCGGGGAAAA
Organism: Oscillospiraceae bacterium; assembly: GCA_902772625.1. GTDB lineage: Bacteria > Bacillota > Clostridia > Oscillospirales > QAMX01 > RUG11797. The sequence goes on along the minus strand of CACYBP010000019.1, from coordinate 3,073 downwards.
GCGGATCTACGTGGCCGACGAGCTCTATATCAAAGCCGAGCTCCCCATCCCTCCGGCCGAAAGCTACGGCGATTTCCCGCAGCTGGAAAACGGCGTGGGCATGATCGCGCTTCTCCGAAGGGAATTCCGGGAAGCCCTCGCGGACCGGGAGCCGGAGGAGATCTCCCGGGAGCTTTCCATCGCCACCGGAGAGGCCGCGGGCCCCTTCCTTCGGGAGCTTGCGGAAGAGGCCATGGAAAAATTCCCGGGTCTTACGGTCCGCGTTCACGTGATAAAAAACGAGTTTTTCGGAGGCGGCGTGACGGTGGCGGGACTTCTCACCGGACGCGATCTCAAGAATCAGCTTTCGGGGAAAGCCCTCGGGGAAAAGGTCCTGATCGTAAGGGACATGCTGCGCGCCGGGGAAGAGGTCTTTCTGGACGACGTGACCCCCTCGGAGCTTTCGGAGTTCCTCGGGACCCCGGTGGTCCCGGTGGAGAACGACGGCGCGGCGCTGCTCGACGCCATGCTGGAGGAATAGAAAGAGCGAAGAAAGGGGAGAAGAGGCATGAAACCGGTCATCGCCATCGTGGGACGGCCCAACGTGGGCAAGTCCATGCTTTTCAATAAACTGACGGGCGGGCGCACCGCCATCGTGGAGGACACGCCCGGGGTCACCCGGGACCGGATCTACGGCGAATGCGAATGGCGCAACAAGCTTTTCACCGTCATCGACACTGGCGGTATCGAGCCGCAGGCCGACACCGAGATCCTGAAATTCATGCGCGCCCAGGCAGAGATCGCCATCCGCCACGCAGACGTGGTGATCCTGGTCACCGACGTGACGGTGGGCGTCACCGCCGCCGACGCCGACGTGGCCGACATGCTTCTGAAATACCGGAAGAAGATCTTCGTCTGCGTCAACAAGGTGGACAGCATCGGCGCCGTCCCCCCGGAGCTTTACGAGTTCTATAACCTCGGCGCGGGGGATCCTTACCCGGTCTCGGCCCTGCACGGGCACGGCACCGGCGATCTTCTGGACGCCATTTACGAGGCCTGCCCCTCCGACGTGGAGGAAAACGAGGAGAAGAAGGGCATTTCGGTTGCCATCATCGGAAAACCCAACGCCGGGAAATCGTCGCTTCTCAATGCCATCCTGGGGGAGGAGCGGGTCATCGTCAGCAACGTCCCCGGCACCACCCGCGATTCCATCGACGCCGAGGTGGAAAACGAATACGGCCTTTTCACCTTCATTGACACCGCCGGCATCCGCCGGAAATCCAGGGTGGACGAGCTGGTGGAAAAATACTCGGTCCTCAGGGCGCAGATGGCCATGGACCGCGCCGACGTGTGCGTCCTCATGATCGACGCCACCGAAGGTGTTACAGAGCAGGACACCAAGGTGGCGGGCTTTGCCCATGAAAAGGGCAAGGGCGTCATCATCGCGGTCAACAAATGGGACCTGGTGGAAAAGGAGACCCGCACCATGGCGAAGATGCGGGAAAAGATCTACACCGATCTTGCCTATCTGACCTACGCGCCCATGATCTTCATCTCGGCCAAGACCGGTCAGCGGGTGGGCAATCTTTTCCCCATGATCAACGAGGTCTACGAAAGCTGCACCCGCCGGATCCCCACCGGCATGCTCAACGAGGTCCTGGGAGAGGCCACCGCCAAGGTGCAGCCCCCCACCGACAAGGGCAGACGCCTTCGCATTTATTACATGACCCAGACCGGCGTTCAGCCGCCCACCTTCGTCGCCTTCACCAACAGCGCCGAGCTCTTCCATTTCTCCTACCGGCGGTATCTGGAAAACACCATCCGGGAGGTCTTCGGCATCCAGGGGACGCCGATCCGCATGCTGATCCGGGAAAAAAGCGACAAGCAAGACGTCAGGGATATGTGACCGTTATTCTTCGGAGGGACGTATCATGTTGATCCGGTATATCATCGTCGTTCTGACGGCGTATCTTCTCGGCGGGATCAACCCCGCCATCGAGCTTTCCAAGGCGGTCCTCGGCAAGGACATCCGTACCCTGGGAAGCGGGAACCCGGGAAGCTCCAACGTGCAGCGCGTCATGGGCGGAAAATGGGCGGCGCTGGTGGTGATCCTGGACTTTTCCAAGGCCGCCCTGGCCATCCTTTTCGCGCAGTTCCTGTGCGCCGGGTTTGATTTCGAGGCCGGCATGATGATCCGCCTGATGGCCGGCACCGCCTCCATCATCGGCCATATCTGGCCGGTGTGGTACGGCTTCAAGGGCGGAAAGGGCGTGATGACCGCCGCGGCCACGGCGCTCTTTTTCCATCCGCTTCTGCTTCTGGTGTGCCTTGCGGTCTTCGTGGGCATCGTGGCCGCGACGCGGTATATCTCGCTGGGGTCGATGATCTCCAACGCGGTCTTCCCGGTGCTCTGCTATATCTTTTACCCCGACCGGCTGACCTATAAGATCGTGGCGATCCTGATCCCGCTTCTCGTGATCGTGAAGCACCGGAGCAATATCATCCGTCTCATGAACCACAAGGAAAACAAGCTGAGCTTCAAAAAGAAACCGAAGCCGGAATAAAGACGAAGATCCGTCCGGGGAAAGGCGTACGCCTTTCCCCGGTTTTTCTCTGCCCGGATCGCTGAAGCCGGGTGGCGACACGGGCCAGAGGATATTAAACTAGCAAAATTAATTATATAAAAGTGTTGACAAATTTAATAACGGGTGATATAATATATGCAGACAAGAAGAGAAAGGAGCTGAGGCAGTATGTCCAAGAACCTCTATTCCATGCTTCTGGACGACGAGGTGGTGCGGGCCCTGGACCGGATGGCCCTGGCGCGGGGAATGAGCCGGTCGGCGCTCTGCAATCTGGCTCTGGCCGAATTCGCGGGGGTCCTGACCCCGGAGGAAAAGATCAGAAGGGTGTTCCGAAAGCTGGACGAATACGTGGGGAGAGAGGGCGACATCGTGGCCTTCCCCGCCGAAAACCGGCCGATCATGTCGCTGAAATCCAGCCTGGAATACAAATACCGGCCTACGATCCGTTACGAGGTGGAACTGTACCGCGCGCCGGAGGAGGATCTGGGGGAGATCAGCGTGATCTTCCG
>CACYBP010000018.1 GCA_902772625.1 Oscillospiraceae bacterium | reverse complement strand
CGCGTGGTGACCGACCACATCCGCTCCACCACCTTCCTGGTGTGCGACGGGGTCCTTCCCTCCAACGAAGGGCGCGGGTACGTGCTGCGCCGTCTTCTACGCCGTGCCGCGCGGCACGGCCGGCTTCTCGGCATCACCGACAACTTCCTCTGCGACGTGGTGGACACGGTGGTGGAGGAAAACGCCGTGGCTTACCCCGAGCTGGTGACCAAAAAAGACTATATCAAGCGCGTCATCCGCATGGAGGAGGAAAGGTTCCGCGCCACCATCGATTCGGGCCTTTCGATCCTGGAAAACCTCACCGGCGACCTGAAAAACAAGGGCGAGACCGTCCTTTCGGGCGCCGAGACCTTCAAGCTTTACGACACCTACGGCTTCCCCATCGATCTGACCGAGGAGATCCTGGCCGAAAAGGGCCTCTCGGTGGACCGCGCGGGCTTCGACGAGCTGATGCAGGCCCAGCGCGAGCGCGCCCGGACCGCGCGCACCAGCGCCGGGGATTTCGCCTGGGCCGACGCCGAAAATCCCTTCGCCCAGTCTCCCGCCACCGCATTCCTGGGTTACGATGAGAACGAGTGCCGCGCCGAGGTCCTGATGATGACCGTGGCGGGCGAGCCGCAGAGCACCGCCGAGGCCGGCGACGAGGTCGTGATCCTTCTTTCGAAGACTCCCTTCTACGGCGAGGGCGGCGGCCAGGTGGGCGACACCGGCATCCTGACCGGCAAAAACGGCCTTGCCGTCCGGATCTCCGACACCAAAAAGCGGGACGGCCGCTATCTCCATATCGGGAAGATCCTTTCCGGAAAGGTCGCCATCGGCGACGAGGTGGAGGCGAAGATCGACATTCTCCGCCGGGCGGCGATCATGCGCGCCCACTCCGCGACCCACCTTCTCCAGCGCGCCCTCCGGGACGTGGTGGGCGATCACGTGGCCCAGGCCGGTTCCTACGTGGAGCCCGACAGGCTCCGGTTCGACTTCACCCATTTCGAGGCGGTCACCCCCGACGAGCTTGAGCGGGTGGAGCAGGCCGTGAACGAAGCCATCCTGAAGGCCATGCCCGTGGTGAAGACCGAGATGCCCATCGAAGAGGCCAAAAAGCTCGGCGCCACCGCCCTGTTCGGCGAAAAGTACGGAAACGTGGTGCGCGTGGTGAACATGGGCGACGGCTATTCCATGGAGCTTTGCGGCGGCACCCATCTTGCGAACACCTCCGAGGCCGGACTCTTCAAGATCCTTTCCGAGGCCTCCGTTGCGGCCGGCGTGCGCCGGATCGAGGCGGTGACCGGCACGGGCGTGCTCCAGCTTTTAAAAGAAAAGAACGATCTGATCGCCGAGACCGCGGGGATCCTTCGCACCTCCCCCGCCGAGCTTGCGGGCAAGGCCAGAGCCGTGACCGGCGAATTGAAGGAGACCCAGAGAAAGCTCCAGAGTCTTGAGGAAAAGCTTTCGGCCGAAAAAGCCGAAAAGCTCTACGAATCGGCTTCGGAGATCGGCGGCGTGCGCCTGATCGCCGCGAAGATCGAAAACACCGGCTCCGACGCCCTGCGCGCCATGGGAGACGCCATCCGCGATTCCCATCCGGACGCCCTGGCGCTTCTCGCCTCGGTGGCGGGCGGCAAGGTGATCATCGCCGCCGCTGCCGGCAAGGACGCCCAGACCAGGGGCGCGCACGCCGGAAACCTTGTGAAAAAGATCGCCGCTCTGGTGGGCGGCGGCGGCGGCGGACGCCCCGACAGCGCCACCGCCGGCGGACGGGATCCCGGAAAGCTTGACGAAGCGCTTTCCGCCGCTCCCGAAATCGTGAAAGGAATGCTCAAATGATCCGTCTGATCTCTGAAAAAGTCCGCTACGCCACCGGACGCGGGATCCTCCCGCCCGAGGCGGCTCCCGGGGCCTCGTACAAAAACACCATCGCCTACGGGATCCTTTCCTCCCACAACAAGTCCGGCCGGGACGACGAGCTGGAGATCCGGTTCGACGCCCTGACCTCCCACGACATCACCTACGTGGGCATCATCCAGACCGCCCGCGCCAGCGGCCTGACCTCCTTCCCGATGCCCTACGCCCTGACCAACTGCCACAATTCCCTGTGCGCCGTGGGCGGCACCATCAACGAGGACGACCACCTCTTCGGCTACAGCGCCGCGGTGAAATACGGCGGGATCTTCGTTCCCCCGCACCGCGCCGTGATCCACTCCTTCGCGCGGGAGCGGCTTGCCGGATGCGGCCGGATGGTCCTCGGCTCGGACAGCCACACCCGCTACGGCGCTCTGGGCACCATGGGCGTCGGCGAGGGCGGACCGGAGCTGGTAAAGCAGCTCCTCTCCCGCACCTACGATCTGGCGCGGCCCGAGGTGATCCTGGTCTATCTCGAAGGCGAGGTCCGTCCCGGCGTCGGCCCCCACGACGTGGCGCTGGCCCTGGTGGGCGCGCTCTTCCCGTCGGGATTCGTCAAAAACAAGGTGATGGAATTCGCCGGTCCCGGCATCCGGAACCTTTCGGCCGATTTCCGCTGCGGCATCGACGTGATGACCACCGAGACCGCCTGCCTGTCCTCCATCTGGGAGACCGACGAGGTGATCCGCGCCTATTACGAGAATCACCGCCGCCCGGAGGCGTATCAAAAGCTTGAGACCCGGGGCGAAGCCCTTTACGACGGCGCGGTGATCGTGGATCTCGACAAGATCGAGCCGATGATCGCCCTGCCCTTCCATCCGAGCAAGGTCCACACCATCCGCGAATTCACGAAAAACGCGAACGAGCTTCTCGGCGCGGTGGAGGACGAGATCGAAGCCTCCTTCGGCCTGAAAATGCCCTTGCGGGAGAAGATCACCTCCCGGGGCGTTCTCGCCGATCAGGCGGTGATCGCGGGATGCGCGGGCGGCACCTATGAAAACCTCGCCGCCGCGGCCGACCTGCTCTCGGACGGCGCGCCCGCTCCCTCTCCCTTCTCCCTGTCGGTCTACGCCGGATCCCAGCCGATCCTGTCGGCGCTTCTGCGGGACGGGGTGGCCGGAAAGCTCAACGACGCGGGCGCCGTGATCAGGACCTGCTTCTGCGGCCCGTGCTTCGGCGCGGGGGACGTTCCCTCCAACTTCGGCCTGAGCATCCGTCATTCCACCCGCAACTTCCCCAACCGGGACGGCTCCAAGCCCCGGGAGGGCCAGATGGCCGCGGTGGCCCTGATGGACGCCCGTTCCATCGCAGTCTCCGCCCGGATGGGCGGGATCATCACCCCGGCCGACGAGTACGCCGAAAAGAAGACCTACTCCTATACCTTCGATCCTTCGATCTACGAGAAGACGGTTTACGACGGCGTCGGGAATCCCAGGCCGGAGGAAAAGCTGATCCTCGGGCCGAACATCACCGACTGGCCGCCCCAGCCCGCCCTTCCGGAAAACCTTCTGATCGAGGTCGCCTCCTACATCACCGACGAGGTCACCACCACCGACGAGCTGATCCCCTCCGGCGAGACCTCTTCCTACCGTTCCAATCCCTTGCGCCTCGCGGAATTCGCCCTTTCGCGCAAGGATCCGGGATACGTGGGCAGGATGAAGGCCATCCGGAAGACCGGACTCGAAAAGCCGGAATCTCTCCTCGCCCCCTTCGGCGCAAGCTTTGAAGACACCGGCTTCGGCGGCGCGGTGGCCGCGCGGAAGCCCGGCGACGGCTCCGCGAGAGAGCAGGCCGCCTCCTGCCAGAGAGTGCTCTGCGGGAACGCCAATATCGCCGTGGAATACGCCACCAAGCGCTATCGCTCCAATCTGATCAACTGGGGCATGCTTCCCTTCACCCTTCAAAACCCCGCGGATTTCGATCTCTTCGAGACCGGATCGCTTCTCTTCGTCCCCTCGATCCGGAGCGGCATCGAAGCGGGAAAAAGCGATTTTGAAGGCAAGCTCTTAAAAGACGGGCGTCTGATCCCGGTGGGGCTTTCTCTGGGAAGACTCACCGAGGCCGAACGGGAGATCCTGCTTTCCGGCTGCCTGATCAACTACTACGCGAAGGATCT
>CACYBP010000017.1 GCA_902772625.1 Oscillospiraceae bacterium | reverse complement strand
CGCAGAGCGTCCTTTTGTCAACCCTTTTCCCGGCGGCGCTTCAGGTTTTTCTTGCCAGGACCGCCGCGGGTGGTGTATACTGGAGAAAAGAGAAGAAAAGGAGGCGGCGCCGTGGGGATCACCAAGACCGATTTCATGCGCGGGATGCAGTGCCCGAAGATGCTCTGGCTTGACAAGCACAAGCCGCGTCTGCGCGTCATCCCGCCCGAGGTGCAGCAGAGGCTTGACGCGGGCAACGACTTCGGCGACAGGGCCATGGGGATGTTCGGCCCCTTCGAGGAAATGACCGTCTTCCGCCCCGGCACCCGTATCCCCGACAAGAAGGCCATGGCCGAAAAGACCGCGGAGCATCTGCTTCTGGGAACCCCGGTGATCGCCGAGGCGGCTTTTCTTTATTACAACAACTACTGCGCGGTGGATATCCTCCGGAAGACCGGGACGGGGTACGACATGTACGAGGTCAAGAATTCCGGCGGCGTCCATCCCCAGTTCGTGCGCGACGCCGGGTTCCAGCAGTATATCGTCTCCCGGGCGGGGGTGAAGCTTGAGCGGATCTTCATCGTCCTTCCCGGCGGCGAGGGCGAGGAGCCCTTCGTCCCCCACGAGATCACGAAGGAGGCCAAGGCCCTTTCCGGCTGGGTCAACGACCACATCTGGACCCTGAACCGGATGCAGAAGGAAAAAGAGGAGCCCGCGATCTGCCCGGGCGAGCAGTGCTCCTCCCCTTATGAATGCTGGTACGCGGCCTACTGCCGCGGTGAAAAAAGCGCGGAGGAGCCGTCCTCCCTCCCCCTGATCCCGGAGGAAAAGGAGTCCTGAAAAGACCTGCGCCCGCGGCGGAAGGAACCGCCGCGGGCGCTTTTTCACGGCAGCCCCATCCGGGCTCCCGCAAAAGGGAAGAGGTCGATTGACAGCACGCGGGAATTGCGGTATCATCATAATCGCAAGCAGTAGTTCAAGGGGGCGAACGCGCCGCAAGGCGAGATCCCAGTTCAAATCAGGCGCTTGCGAGTGAGAGAATACCGCACCGGTATTCTCTTTTTTTGTCTCAGAGAGAAAACCGGCCCGGTATAGAAGAGGAGCGGCCCCGGTACAAAGTCCGCTTTGTCAGAAAGCCCCGAAATCGAACCGGTCGAGATTCTCAAGGGTCAGGGAAGGTCCGGTCTCCAGAAACTCCCCGTAGCTCTCCCGGAGCATTTTATAATACGCCGGGGAATTCATCCGCTCCACGCCCATGAGATTGATGTGGAAAAGGCCGCATTTTCTTTCCAGCACGATCTTCCTCCGGAGATTTTCGGGCGAAAGGGCGCCGTGGGGATAGACGGTGGATTCGCTCCAGATCCGGTCCGGATCCCCCATCAGGGCCATATGGCGAAGCACGCTTTCGGCAAGAGAGCGTCTGTTTTCGGGCTTTTCAAAGCTTTTATCGTCAAACATCAGCTCTCCCACCCGGAAAAGACAGCCGGGCAGGGCCTTCCGGATGGCGGGGATATCGATCCCGTGGCGGCGGTCGCCGTTGTGCATGACCATGATCCCGTTTTTGACCCCTTCCACGGCGGTTTCGCGCATGAAAGCCGTGACGCGGGAGGAGGTGAAATCCATCCACGCCTCCCGGAGCGTAAGCGCCTCCTCCGAAAGGCCCCGGGGATCCTTTTTCAGCACCGGGCGCAGATCCTCCCGGGATCTTACGCGGGGCGCAAGCTCCGGCCGGCTTTCCCGGAAATCCTCGAGGCAGGCCTCGCAGAAGCAGCCCTGTACGTCCCCTTCGTGATTGCCCATCCTGAGATCGTCGTCCCAGAACATCGCCGGAAAACCGATCTCCTTCAGGATCAGCACGCGCTTTCGCGCGTCCTCGATCAGACGGGGCGTCACCGCGTTCTGCCAGGGGGTCTCGCGTCCCTCGATATCCCGGCGGATATGCCACCCCTCGTGAAAGGTGTAGCGCGGGGTGTCCAGTCCCGCGGGATGCCCTACCGGAAGGCCGATGCCGAAAGCGTCAAATCCCTCCTCGCCGAGGATCCTTTTCACTTCTGAAAGCTTTTCCGGGTCGATCTCCTCGCTGACGTCGTAGGCGGTCACGAAAAAGCCCCGGATATGGCTTTCGCGCATCCTTTTCATCCATCCCGGGGTCTTTGCGCCTTCCAGCACGGTATCCGGGGCGGCGCAGGCCATGATATCCATCTGGTTCCGGTTCATCAGAAACGTCCTCCTTTCCCGGGCTTCGCCCGGATCACTGCACGATCACCTTCTGCTTTTCGATCACGAGCCTGGTATAAAGGATCAGGGCGAGCACCAGGAGGAAGGAGATCAGAGAAAGAAGCTGCTGGCCGTAGAGAGGTATGCCGAGAAGCTGATTGCCGTTTTCCTGCACGCCGGAGAGGATCTTTCCCGCCAGAAGCGACGCACCGAAGCCGAAAAGCCCGCCGACGCAGCTTTTGATCGCCATCGCCTCGGTGATATACTTCCCGTCCACGTAGCTGTAGGTGATGTTGAAGGAATTCTGGTTGGTGCCGGCGGTGCTGACATTAAAGAGCACGGTGTAGAGAATGATGAGGAACCAGGTGGAGCGGGTGGTAAAGACGTTGACCAGAAAGGCCGCCGCTGCGATCCAGAGCCCCAGCTCGAAGCCCCGGGCGTAGGAGCGGCGGTCGGAATAGCGGCCGAACCATCTCGACACCGCCATCCGCGCGAGGTTCGCCCCGATGTTGATGATCTGCACGGCGAAGACCGAGATCATGAGATCCTTGGTCTTGTATACGCCCATGAAGCCCACGGAGAAATACCGCGCCGTTTCCCACAGGATCCCCATCACGATCACGTGACGGAAGCTCTTGTTCCCGACGATATTCTTTACCGTCGCGAAAAGGCTCTCTTTTTTCGCGTCCTTCGGCAGGGGAGCGTCTTTTTTGATCAGGGAAATGGTGATGAAATTCGCAATATTCAGGATCAGGATGGCGACGGCGAGAAAGAGAAAGGCTCCTTCCCGGCTTCCGGCGTCCTCGAACCGGTCGACGGCGTAGCCCGCCGCCGCGGTGAAGATCATGCCGCCGAGAAGCGATATGATCTCCTTGGTGGCCGAAAAGCTTCCCCGGTGCATGGGATCCACGAAGGAATTGGCCCAGCGGAAGTAGATCGAGGTGATCAGGTATTTCCCCGCGTAGGCGACAAGCACGCTGATCACCACCAGGGCGGTGCGCATTTCTTTCCCCACCGGGAGGAAGGGAATCAGATAAAGCGCCATGAAAAAGAAGACGCTCAGGGTGTCCAGGGTCAAAACCAGCCCCTTGATCCCGATCCTGGCCCTGACCAGAAGGATCGAAAAGATCTGGATCACGAAGGCCAGGGTGATGAAGGAGGAAATGATCCCCGTGAGGGCGTCGCTGATGCCAAGATAGGAAAGAAGCTTAGCGAGAAACGCGTCGGTAACCAGAAGCGAGATGAAATACTCCACCGCGCACTGAGCCGTGTAGGCCGCGCGGGAGCGCCGGTACTCCGGCGACTGATAATCGATCATAAGGCGGTCTCCTCACCCTTTGCCGGAAAAGTTTCTCCGGCGTTTTCCGCGGGTATTATACGCCGGAGAAAAAAGAATGGCAAGCCAGTTTTTCGTCCGCGTTCCTGCAGAGAAAAGCGCCTCCCGCCCCGGCTTTCAGCCGGCCGCCGGAGGCGCCTGCTTTTCTTATTCGCTTTTCCGGAGCAGATAGAAACCGGCGTCGCATCCGGGGATCCTGTCCCCGCTCCCCGCCAGAGGCGTAAGGGTCCAGCCCGGCCTGATCCGGAGATCCGCCTTCTCCTCCCGGTCGCCGTAATTCAGGGCGGCCAGGAAGAAGCCCCCCTCCTTCAGGGGATGGAGGGTCAGACCGATCACGGGGTTTTCCGTGAAGACCGGGTCGTCCTTTCTCAGATCTTCGGAGATCGTTTCATAGATCTTATACCAGAGGGTGCCGGAGAAGGCGCCGTACGTCCCGGACAGGGTCTTTTCCAGAGGCATATTGAGGAAAAAGACCGTGCCTTCACCAAAGGCGTGACGGGAAAAGACGGGGTTTCCCTCCTCGTTTTCCGCCAGGATCAGGGCGCCGTGCGGCTCCAGAAGCATCTCGCTTTCCACCGGGTAAGAGACCTCCCCGAAGGAAAAACGCGCCCGGTGGGTCTTCCGGCTCTTCACGATCCCGTGGGAGCGAAGGCCGGTGATCTCCTCAAAGCGGGTAAAGTGCCCGCCGTCACAGGAGATATAGAGCGCCGCGCCCTTTTTCACCCGGTCGAGGATGGCGTCGAAGAAGCGCCGGTCCATCACCGACCACCCGGTGACCGCGGGCAGAAGATAAAGCTCCGACTCGGGAAGCTCTCCCTCCCCGGAGGCGAAGATCAGCTCGAACCCGGCTTGCTTGGCCAGGACGAAGGCCGCCGAGGCCGCGGCCCAGTGATCCTGGGCGTCGGTGAGGAAAAGGGTCGCCCGCCGTCTTCTCGCCGGGAGCGCGTCCAGGGGAAGCGAATCGATCCGCTCCCCCGCGAGCCGGAGGGCCTCGCCCACAGGCTTCGGTCTCCGGTCGTTATCCAGAAGCCCCAGATCTCTCTCGATCATCGACCAGGGATAGGGCGCGTTGGGAAGATCGGTGTGGTTCATCCCGCACCACCAGAGATAGCCCTTCAGGCCGTGCACGAAAGAAGAATAGATATTGATGCGGGCAAAATCGGCCTGCATCAGGGGATTGCCCAGCGCCTCGGAGAAGCCGCCCTGCTCCTCCATCATGGCGTCCTTCCCGGAAAGATCGGCATAAAAGACGCTCTGCGCCGTGGGAAGGAGGGTGGTGCGCAGGCGGTTCATGGGCTCGATATCGTTTCTGATGGTGGGCGAGGCGTAGGGATGCGTGGTGACCATGTCGGTGATCTCCCCCTGATCCCGGATGGTCCAGGGGCCGGAGGAGGCGACGGAGGAAAGGCCGTGCATGCCCGAGGCGATGGGCCGGGTGGGGTCGGATGCGCGGATGGCGTTGCGGACGAAGGCGGTCCAGACGTAGGCCTCATACCGGGAGGAAGCGGGGCCGAGACAGTTCGATTCGTTCCCGAGATCCCACAGGAGGACGTTCGGAAGATCCTTCACCCCGTTCACGAATCCCCGGATGAACCGGTCGGTCCAGCAGAGGACCTCCGGATCGGAGATGGGGTTTTTCCCCTCCAGAGCGGGCGGGAGGAAAAGCCGTCCGCTCATCCATCCGGTCACCACCGACACCAGAAGCGAGATCCGGTTCTTTTCGGCGATCGCGGCGAATTCCCGGAAGCGCGCGATCATCCGGGGATCCACGCCGGTGGGATCTGAAAGGGGCTTTTCGTCGGCATCGACGTATCCGTGCTCCTCCCCCCGCCAGGCGTAGAGCTTTTTCACCGGCTGGAAATCCCGCCAGTTGGGAAAGACGCGCATGACCCGCACGCCCGAGGAAGCCAGGGCTTCAAGATCCTTTTCCACCGTCTCCCGGTCGAAATACCGCCACATGTCGGT
>CACYBP010000016.1 GCA_902772625.1 Oscillospiraceae bacterium | reverse complement strand
GCCCGGCGCCGCGCAATGGATATCGGTGCCCGAGGGCGCGGGGATATCGATGCCCGAATGGAAGCTGTTCCGCCGCCCCGTGACCGGGTGCGTGCGGTACCCGTAGCCAGAGGTGATCCGGCTTCTACCCGGCATCGGCCAGGAGAGCGATACCCCGGAAGAGTCCGATCCCGAGCCCGATCCCGAAGAGCCGGAGGATTCAGAGGTTTTTTCGCTTTCCGACCCGGAAGAGTCTCTTTCAGCCTCTTCTTTGGCCTTTCTCGCGGCCTCCGCCTCTGCCTTTGCCGCGGCGCGGATCTCCTCCTGCATCTTTTCCTCCCGAGACGCGATGTCCTCCAGGAGCGCCTGATTGTCGGCGATGCTTCCCTTGATGGTCTCCACCAGGCGCCGCGCGGCGGTCTGGCGTTCCACCAGTTCCTCCATCTTGGCGTCCAGAGTCTTTTTGCTTTCCTCTTTTTCGGCTTTGGCCTCCTCAAGCGCCGTTTCCTTGGTCTCAAGCTCGGCGACGTCGGCCGAAAGATCCTCCTGATCCTTCTCGATCTCGGATTTCATGGTCTCGAGCTTCTGCATGGTGGTGCGGTCGGCGGTGAGGATATTGGCCATCGCCTCGATCCTGCTTAATAGGTCGGCGATATTTTCCGCGCCGAACAGGAGTCCGGCGTAAGAGGTCAGATCCTCCTCGTGCATGACGCGGATGCGGATCTTAAAGGCCTCGTAAAGCCTTACCCGTTCCTTTTCTTTGATCCGGATCCGGGTGGAAAGGGCGTCGATCTCGGCGTTCAGGTGATCGACCTCGCCTTTGATCCCGTCGATCTCGCCCGAGAGAGAGTCGATGGCTTCCTCCAGAACGTCGATCTCCTCCTGGAGCACCCCGACCTCCCGGTCGATCAGTTCTTTTTTCTCCAGCGCCGCGTCCTTCCGGTCTTCCAGCTTTTTCAGTTCTTCCTTGACCTCGGCCTCCCGGGATTCCAGCCCGGCAAGCTTGCTTTTCAGCTCCGAAGAGGTCGCGGCGTCCGCGAAGGCGGAGGGAAAGAGAAGAAAGAGCGCGAGGATCAGGGCGGCCGCTCTTACAAGTATATTCCTGTTTTTCTTCGCCATATGCGTGTTCCTCACAAATGCTCAGACCCGGAGATACCGGTTGATGGAGAAAAGACTCCCCGCGATCCCGATCACGAGCGACACGGCCACGAAAGCGGCGAGCATCGCAAAAGCGTTGTCGGCAAAGGGCACCACCGAGAGAAGCCCGGTGTTTTCCAGAGTCTTGGCGAGCAGCTCGTTATAGAGAAGCATGGTCAGGAAATAAGCCGTCAGCGAGCCCGCCAGGGTGATGATCACCGCCTCGGTGACGAAGGAGAGGCGGATCATGCTCTTTTCGGCCCCCACCATGCGCATGATGCCGATCTCTTCCCGTCTGGTGTAGGCCGAGATGCGGATGGTGTTCATGATGATAAAGAAAGAAATCACCCCGAGAAGCACCATCAGCCCGATGGAGATCAGGTTCACGGCGCTGCGGGTTTTCAGAAAGGATTCGATCACGTCGGCCCTCGCCTGGACCTTTTCCACCTTCGGGATCCCCGAAAGCGCCTTTTCAACCGCTTCTGCATTTTCCGGATCGTCCACCCGGATGCGGAAGGAATCGCGCAGGGGGTTGTCCTCCTCCATCCCCTCCAGGATCGAGGGGTAATCCGAAAGCTCCTCCTTCATGGATTCCAGAGCGCTTTCCCGGGACACGAAGACGCAGGATTCCACGTGCGTGATACGCGCCGCGGCCGACGCCACGGTCTCCAGCTCCGGATCGGTGGCGTCCTCGCTGACGTAGATCAGGATCTCGTTGCGGTCCCCCACGCCCTCGATGATCGAGTCGATGTTCAGGACCAGCATCACGAGGCTTCCCACCACCAGAAGGCTTCCCACCAGCATGGAATAGGAAATCAGGGACATCATCAGATTGTGGAAGATGCCCCGCCAGCCGTCTGATATGCTGTACGCGATACACTTTGCTCTGTTCATACCGGCCCGGGCTCCTTTCCGGTCTCCCTGAGCACGCGGTCGCCCGCCAGGTTTCCCTTTTCGATATAGATCACGCGATGGGCGAATTTGCGAAGAAGCTCGTAATCGTGGGTGATGACCACGACGGTGGTGCCAAGGCGGTTGATCTTGGATAGAAGCTCGACGATCTCGTAGGAGCGGATCGGATCGAGGTTCCCGGTCGGCTCGTCGGCGATGATGAGAGAGGGGTTGTTGACCAGAGCCCGGGCGATGGCGACGCGCTGCTGCTCGCCGCCCGAAAGCTCGGTCGGCCTGCTCTTCATTTTGCCCGAAAGGCCCACCAGATCCATCACGTAGGCCACTCTTTCCCGGATGGCGCTTTTCCGCGCGCCGAACACGCGCATGGCGAAGGCGACGTTTTCCTCGGCGGTCATGGTCTTGATCAGGCGGAAATCCTGATACACCACGCCGAGCGTCCGCCGCAGGGCCGGGATCTTTCCCGCCCGGAGCTTATCCATCCGGTACCCGTTCACCAGAAGCGTGCCCGCGGTGGGCTTCAGTTCCCCGGTGATCAGCTTGATCATGGTGGACTTGCCCGCGCCGGATTCGCCGGAGATGAAGAGGAATTCCCCCTCGTCCACCCGGAGATCCACCCCGTTCAGGGCGCGAACGTCGTTGGAATAGGTCACCTCGACGTTCTGAAACAGGATCACGGGAGCGGATGAGGCCGCCCCCGCTTCCAGATCATTTCTTGTCATAAATATCGTAGATCCCTCTTGAGTTCAGATACTTCTTGACCATCAGAGCGACCTTGAAGATGATGGCGTGATCGAATTCCCGCAGATCCAGCCCGGTGATCTTCTTGATCTTCTCCAGCCGGTAGACCAGAGTGTTTCTGTGTACGAAAAGCTTACGGGAGGTCTCGCTGACGTTGAGGTTGTTTTCAAAGAATTTCTGGATGGTCAGGAGGGTCTCCTGATCCAGCATCTCGATGCTTCCCTTGCGGAAGACCTCGGAGAGGAACATGGTGCACAGGGTGGTCGGCAGCTGGTAGATCAGGCGGCCGATGCCCAGGTTCTCGTAGTGGATGATGCTCTTGTCGGTTTCGAATACCGTGCCGATGTCAATGGCGGTCTGGGCCTCTTTATAGGAATCGGCCACGTCCTTGAGCTGGTAGGCGTTCTTGCCGATACCGATGACCACGCGCACCAGCGCCTCGGTGTAGATCGTCTCCTCCAGAGCCTTCGCCAGCTTCAGAAGCTCCTTGGAATCGGTGTTGGTCTTGATCTCCTTGACGATGGCCACGTCGGTTTCGTTGACCGAGAAGACGAAGTCCTTGTTCTTTTCGGGGAAGATGCTGGAGACGATGTTGATGACGGTGTTCTCCGCCCGTCCCACGGTGCGGATCAGGAGCACCACCCGGGGAACGTCGCTGATGAAATGCAGCTCCTTGGCCTTGGCGTAAAGATCGCCGGGAAGGATGTTGTCGAGGATGATGTTCTTGACGAAGGTCGCCTTGTCGTACTTTTCGTCGTAGTATTGCTTAAGCCCCGAAAGCGACACCGCCGCCACCGCCGCGGTGGTGCGGGCCACCTCGTCGGTGCCCTCCACGAAGACCGCGTATTCAAGCTTCATCCCGTGCATCGAAAGGGTCTTGTAGGAATAGCGCTCGTCGCTGAAGGTATTCTTGCCGCTTTCCAGCTCGTAGGCCGCTTCCTCCAGCACTTCGCCCATTTTGCGCAGATCGGAGCATGCGATGATGGTCCCGTCGTTGTCGATCACACCCACCATTTTGCCGGTGGCTTCCTTGATCTGGAGCACCAGGCCCTGAAACAGTCTGCTTGCCATAAACTCTACCCATACCTTTCTTTCGTTTGGCGGCGGTTCCGGTCTCCCTCCGGTTCCCCTTCGGAACGCGAAAGGACCGTATTCCCAATTAGATATATAATACCCTATTCCCGCGTTTTTTTCAAGTGTTTTTTATTTTTTGCCAATTCTCCCCGTGATTTCCCGATTCGTCCTTTTTTCATCACTTTTCTTCTTTAAATACTGCCGTTTTCCCGATATTCCCCTTTATTTGTTCCAGGATCGAACCGGCCCGATTTGTAAAAAAACCGGCGGCCCGAAGGCCGCCCCGTCTCTTTCGTCATTATTGCCAAATCGAAAACCCGCATCGAAAGACCGCTCAGAGCCGTCTCAGCTTGTCGAGCCTTTCCCCCACCGCGTGCAGAAGCGTGAGGACCGATTGCTCGTAATCCGGGTAATTCTCGTGAAGGAATCCCAGATCCATGGGCGGGAGCTTGCGGAGCTTTTCCTCTCCTTTGCCCTTTTCCCGGAGGATCCTCTTGATATTGCCCTCGGTCCGCTTGATCTCGGCGTCGCACAGAGGCTCGTATTCCTGGGGGGAAAGCAGGAAGAAGCTGTTTTTCACCTCTCCCTCGGAAGCGAGGTAGCGATAGAGCTTGTAGACCGCAAGGCCGATATAGGCCGCGGTCTCGTCCATCAGAGCCGCCGAGCCAAGCCGGCTCGCCGCGTCGTAAAGAAAGCCGAGAGAATTCAGGGAAAGTCTTTTCTGCATCAGGTTCCGGTCGCTTTCGCCGGCTTGACCGCCCCTTCCCTCCCCGGCGTCGGGAAGCTCGGACACGGCGATGCGTTTTCCGCTTTTGTCCGCGGTGACGCCCAGAAGATAATCAGTGGTCACGCCGTAATACTTCGCCGCCTTCACCGCGAATTCCAGCCCCGGCTCCCGCAGGCCGTTTTCATAATGGGATAAAAGCGCCTGCGACACCCCCAGAGAGGAGGCCGCCTCCTTCTGGCTGATTTTCTTCTCCCTGCGCAAATACGCCAGGGTCCTGGGAAAGCTCTCTACCATGATCCGCCGTCACCTTCAAAAAGAAAAACCGGGGCGCGCCCGCGCTTTTTACTGTATTATACCGAACGTGTATAAGCATTATATTATACTGATTGCAATATGGCAAGCGGTTTTTCGACTTTTCCCGGGGCAAACAAATATTTTGTGACCTATTGCCACTTTTCGGTTTTCTCTTTCGGTCAATTTGACAAGCCCTCTCCCCCTCTTGCAACCGGGGCGGCGATATGGTAAACTGAAGACCAATGACATGAGTAAGGTGGTCCGATATGAAAAAAGAGCGCCCCTATCCCGTCGCGCGCGTCACGCCGAAGGCCGAAGGCATGCTTCGCAAGGGTTTTCTCTGGGTCTACGACACCGAGATCCTTTCGATCCCCGACGGGATCGAAAACGGCGGGCTCGTGGACGTGGCGTCGAACAAAGGCGCCTATCTCGGCACGGCGCTTTTCAGCGAAAAGAGCAAGATCCGGCTGCGTCTTCTCTCCCGCAATCCCAACGACAAATTCGACCGCGCCTTCTTCCGGCGCAGGCTTTCCTACGCTCTTTCCTACCGGAAGACCGTGATGGGGGCGGATTACGCCGCCTGCCGTCTGGTGTTCGGCGAGGCCGACGGGCTTCCCGGGCTGACGGTGGACCGTTTCGGCGATCTTCTGGTCTCCCAGGTGCTCTTTTACGGGATGGAGACGCGCAAGGCGATGCTCTACGAGGAGCTGGTCTCGCTTCTCGCCGAAGACGGCGTCGTGATCCGGGGGCTTTTCGAGCGCAACGACGTCAATCTGCGGAGTCTGGAGGGGCTGCCTCTTGAAACGGGATGGTTCCCGGGACTGCCCCGGCCCGCCTCTCCGGTGACCGGGATCGTTGAAAACGGCGTCCGGTACGAGGTGGATCTGGAAAACGGGCAGAAGACCGGCTTTTTTCTCGACCAGAAATACAACCGTCAGGCCGTGGCGAGACTCGCCAAGGACAGGACGGTGCTCGACTGCTTCACCCACACCGGCTCCTTCGGCCTGAACGCCGCTCTGGGCGGCGCGAAAAGAGTGACCTGCGTGGACGTGTCGGGAGAAGCGATCGAAATGGCGAAGGCCAACGCGGCCCGGAACGGGCTTTCCGACCGGATGGATTTTATCGAGGCCGACGTGTTCGAGCTTCTGCCGAAGCTTCTTGCGGAACACGCGCCTTACGATTTCGTGATCCTCGACCCCCCGGCCTTCACCAAGAGCCGCCGCACCGTGCGCGACGCGGCGCGGGGCTATAAGGAGATCAATTACCGCGCGATGCGCCTCCTGCCCCGGGGCGGATTGCTTGCCACCTGCTCCTGCTCCCACTTCATGACGCCTGCGCTCTTTCTGGAGGCGGTGAAGAGCGCCGCCGACGACGCCGGGGTCTCGCTCCGCCTGATCGAGGCGAGAAGGCAGGCTCCCGATCACCCCGTGATCCTCGGCATGCCGGAAAGCGATTACCTGAAATTCTACCTCTTCCAGATCGTCTGAGCCGTGTTTCCAGAGAAAATCACGCCATCCCGCGTATGATGCGGGATGGCGCTCTTTATTATAAAATCAAATCCCGTCCCCTGTGTTCCGGGGCTTCAGGCGCGGTCTTCGTTTTCTTTCCGGATCTTCTTATAAAGCAAAGCGGCTTCGGCCGGCGTGACGAATCTGATCTTTTCCTCCGGCAGGGCCTCCAGAAGCTCCGACGCGCTCCGGCTGATCCGGGAAGCGACGGCATCCGACGCCGTGCCCGCGAAGACCGACAGGAAAAAGGGCTTTTCCGCCCCGCGGATGATTGAAGCAAGATCGCATTCTCCCAGAGGCACGGTCCCCAGATGGAGGGTTTCCCCGTCCAGATGGTACTCGTAAGGGCCGATCCCCCGGGGATCGGTTCCCGCGTATCCCGAAAAGAGCACCTGCGGCCGCACGTTCCAGGAAACCGCCTCGCCGTTGGCCATCTGCTTCATGGAGGCGAACCCCGCGCGCTTCATCAGGCCGGCCACGGTCCGGCAATAGCGGATGAAGCCCGTATACCGGTCGGGATCGGGACTTCCGTCGCTGAACATCGCGACCGGCTCCTGCCCGGCCTTCCGGAGCGTCTTTGAAAGATACGCAAGATGCCGCGGCGCCAGCTCGCACAGGGCGGGATTGACGACCCAGGCCGCAGGGACCTCCCCGAAGGCCGGATCCCGGGCCAGGGTATAGGGCTCGTAGACCAGAGAATGCTCCAGATTGTCCCCGTCCGCCACCTGGAAGACGATGTAGACCGCGTCCTTCTCAGGCTCCGGAGAGTCTTTTGCGGGCGGGACGATCTCCTGGGAGGGGAACGAAGAGGCGACGGTCAGGTTTTCCACCGAGATCACGGGGATCATCATCCTTCCCATCCCGGCGAAGAGTCCGTCGGCCACGCCTTCGTCGGTCCACCCGAGGATCGGCGTTCCCTCAGGATACCGGTCGAAAACGTCGGCGTAGTGCTTTCTCTCCTCCTCGTCGAAAATATCCAGATAAAAGGTGAAGAGCCGGTTCGCCACCACGTAATCCTTTCCCGCGGGGCCCCAGCTGTCCTTTTCAAGGGTCATATGCGACCAGGTGTAAGCCACCTTGTGTTCGGCCGTGTCGAACCAGTTTTCCAGGGCGAAGGCCAGACACGAAACGTCATCAGGGAAGGCGTACCGGCGCAGATCCTCCACCTCGCCGAAGCGGTATCCCTCCTTGAGCGTTTCTTCATAAAGCTCCGGCGAAAGGATCAGGTAATCCTTCTGCCCTGCGACGGTCGTGGCGAGCTCGATGGTCGCCTGTTCCAGAGCGTGATCGTAGATCACCGCTCCCCGCACCAGATCGCGGTAACGCGCGAGGGCCGCGAAAAACATCGGATAGACCGGATGCGCCGACGGGAGAAGGGTCTCGCGGGGAAGGTCGGAATAGACCGCGTCCAGCCACCAGAGGGCGGTATGAGCCATGTGAAGCCCCTGTTCCTCCGGGTCGTTCCAGCCGCCGCGGTTGTCGGCACAGTAGGTATGATGCACATAAAGCTTTTCGGTCCGGGTCCGGTTCACGATCCCCTCAAGGCCGCAGACGGCGATCTGCCCGTCCATCGGTTCGCCGAGAAGGTCCGCGACGACCAGAGACTTCGTCGGAACGGGGTTTACCGGAAATACTGACATTTCGTTCATCCTTTCTTCCTGCTCCTCCGTGAAAGTCGGTCTGCCGCCTGTTCTCCCTGACGGGGCGGCGCGGTCTTTTTTACACGGTTTCTCCGCCGCGTCCGGGCTTTTCTCATTTTTCCCGGAGACGGGCTTCCTCTTCCCTTCCCACGGTCCAGCGGCATACTCTGGGTCTTCTTTCGCAGCGGGAGCAGGGCGGAAGCTCTCCGAGGCCTTCTCTGAGGTATTTCGCGATGATTCTGTAGCCCTCCTCCAGCTTATAAAGCGTGACCTCGGCCCCGCCGATCTTCCCGCGGCGGTCGATCGCAGCCATAAAAGGCGCGTAGGCCGCCCCGTCGTCGATGGGGCACGCCCCGTCCCGCCAAGACCAGGTGTGTGCCGCGGCCTCACTCCCGTCGGCAAGGCGCACGGGATAGACTTCGCCTCTCCCGCGGAGACAGGGCGCGCCTTCGCAGGTCTCCACCACGTGGTGGAAGGTGTTTCTCGTGTACCCGATCCCCAGAAGCAGACACCAGCCTCCGTCCTCCATCAGGCGGTAAAGCGGCGAATCGACGCCCATGGCGTCGGTCTTCTGATGATCGGCGGTATACCGCAGGGCGTTTTTGCCCCAGGCGGCGAAGGGATGGGTCGGGTTGACGCTTCTCAGGACGTCCGGACGCCGCCAGAAAGTGTCGGGGATGATCCCGTTCACGGTGGGCGTTTCGCGGACGTCGAAGATCTTCCCTTCCCCGTAAGGCGCCTCGTGGTTGAAGGAGGGCATGAGAAGGGTGCCTTCTGGCGTCAGGATCTCCTCAAGGGCGTCGATCACGGTATCCGCGCCGCCCTCCACGTATCCGAACCGGCTTAATGAGGAATGCACCATCAGGTTCATCCCCGCCCGGAGACCGAGCTTTTGAAGCCCCTCTTTCAGGTTTTCCTTCGCAAGGACGGGGCGGGTATCGCGTTTTTCGTTATGCGTCAAGGTCGCGTCCTGCTTCAAGAGGATCCTCTCCTTTTTTGAGAAAAGTACGGCTTATCTGTACGTATTCAGGAATTTCCGCGCCGCCGCGCGGATGACCGCGTTCCCGTTTCGGAGAAGCGGCATGCCGTGGCCCGAAAGGATCACGTCCGGAGAAAAACGCTGCGCGGCGAAATCAAAGCTTTCTTTGAGCTTCACCGGGTCGTAATCCGGACTTCCCCGCCAGCACAGGACGACGTGATCCTCTCCGGTCTCCCGGTCGAAGGAGAAGGTGTCTCCCGTGAAAAGCACCGTCCGTCCTTTCCTCCCATCGCTTCTTTCCCGGATGTCCTCCATCTCGTAAAAGGCGCTGCCGTCAGAGTGACCGGGAAGGGGGTACGCGGTGAGGCGGAAATCCTCAAAGGCGAATACGGTCTTTTCCCGGAAAACGATATCGGGCTCACAGGGCGGGTAGGTCCACCCCTCGCCGTAGGGGGTGCGGTCCGCAGCAAAGCCACCCTCCCGGAGCCAGTGCGCGTCGCCCTCCTGGACGACGGTTTTCGCGCCCTTCTTCCGGAAGTAGAGGGCGCACCCGGCGTGATCCGCGTGTCCGTGGGTCAAAAAGAGATGAGTGACCGGCAGCCCGCCCATGCCCCAGAAGCGAAGCGACTCCTCGATCGTCTCCGCGGCCGGAGGCTCGCCGCTGTCCACCAGGGCGACGCCTTTTTCCCCGCGGATCGCCCAGACGTTGCCCAGAAGATCGTAAGGCGCGCCGGATACGAGATAGACCGATTTCGTGATCTGCATGTAAATCTGCTCCTTCCGGTAATCGTTGGTTCCGGTCTGTGACCGGGGTTAGTCAGGAAAGCCTGTAGCGAAGGAAAAGATACTGGTTTTTTTTGGAAAAGCGCGCCGTAAGCTGCCCTTCGGGGCCGATCTCCCCGCCGGTCCCGCCTTCCCCGTTGGAGGCGAGAAGCGCCGTTTCGATCCTTCCCGCCGGAAGGGGCAGGCGGAAGACCGCTTCGTCTTTCCCGTTCTTTTCCCGGAGGAGGATCAGATATCCCTCTTTTTCGCCCGTTTTCGCCAGAAATCCGGTAAAGGAAGTTCCGTCGGGCTCGTCCCCCACCGGGACGGTCTCAGCGTGGAAAAGCGCTTCCCGGTGCGGCTTCCAGGCCGCGATGATCCTTTTCAGCCGCAAAGCGTCCTCCGGGAAGAGGTTCGACGCCTCGAACCACAAAAGCGGATGGGAGACCATCACCGAGGCGAAGAGATAATCGATCTCGTAGTTTACGGGATCAAAGGGCTCGCTTGCGTATTTTTCCGGGTGCCGCCGGGGATTCAGCACCTCGAACTGGAGCATGTTCGCCGGGAGCACCTCCGCAAGCATCCAGAGATTCCGCAGGGTGCGGTACGGGAAATAATTGCCCCAGTCGGTATACCGGTTCTCCACGAACTGGACGCCGTATCCGGCCTTGAAAAGATACCCGAACCGTTCCAGAGCCGTGACGTCCAGCTGCAGAGTAAAGCCGTCGGAGGTAAGCCTTTCCAGAAGGTTCTGAAGATTCCTTTCGCCGCGTTTGGTTCGGAGGGTGACGCCGTCCAGCTTATAATACCGGATGCCGTAGGCTTTATAGAGTCCCTCCAGGATCGCGGCATCCTTTTCCCAGTTTTCAAAGTCGTTCGCGGGATCGGGGCAGAACCAGAGTCCGAGCGCTATCCCGCGCTTTTTCGCCTCGGCCGCCGCGGGGGCGAAGCCCGCGGGGAACCTTACGGGATCGATTGACCAGTAATCGGCCGCCGCCTCGTGATAGCCCTCCCAGATATGCTCCATGTACCGGTCGGGATCGGCGATGGCGCCCTTGTTCCAGCCGTCGTCGATGGTCAGGACGTCGGCGCCGAGCTTTTCTCCGGCTTCAAGTTCCGCTTTGATGAAGCCGTCCGAGAGTGATTTTTCACAGTTCCGGTCGCCCCAGGTGTTGATCATCGCAAGAAGCGTCCCCTCTCCCTTCCGCTTCCGGGAGAGCAGCCTTTTATACTCTCCGGGGAGAGCCGCGGGGTCGCCCGCGCCCGTGACCGCGCCGTAGGCCTCGGCCTCCTCACCGGGAGAAAGGCGGGCGAGATCCACGCCGGTCCCGAAAAGGGACGCCTCCCCTCTTTCCACGCACAGGGTGACGTCAGGCCGCAGAAGGTGCGATTTTCCGCAGGGCGCGGCCTTGGCAAGAAAGAGCGCCGGACCTCCGGCAAGCGGCGTCAGGAGGAAGATATCCCCCCTGTAGCGGTTGGGATGGCGCGGATACGGAAGATCGCGTTCCCGCTTCACAAGGGTATCGCAGTAGTCGCTGTTTTCAAAAAGCTCGACCGAATCCACCCGGACGTGGCGGGACGGGAGCCGGAGCTTTTCCACCGTGTCAAATTCCCTTCCGGGATCCTCAAGCGGTTTTCCCCTGAAGAGGAACCGGGAGGAAAGAAAAGGCGAATCGGGAAAGATCTCCAGGATCAGCTCCGCGATCCGGTCCTCCCCCGCAAGCGTGATCTCCGAAGCGAGGTATTCCTCCGAAAGGCCGCCGTCGTCGCTGACGCGGACGCTCGCCGAAAAGCTTCTGATCTCTCCCGTGGGAAGCGGCAAAGGCGCCGGGGAAGACGCCCATACGCCGCTCTGTTTTTCAAAGAGGCCCCCGGAAACGAGCCTTCCCTCCTCGATCCGGAAGGTCCTTTCGATCCGGGAATTGCCGATCCTGAGCCCGTTTTCTTCTCTTTCCAGATAGCAGTCTTTAAAGGTCAACGCGATCCCGCCTTTCTCGGTTCACGTTTTCGTTATGAGAACCGTCTTTCTTCGATTCAGTCTTTTCGGATCTCCGGAAGCAGCGCGCGCGCAAACCGCCCGCTTTCATCGGGGTCCGGGGCAAAGGGCGCGCCGCCCCGGTAATCCTCCATCGCCCCTTTCACGAAGGCACGAAGCGATTCCGGCAGATTTTTCACGGCCCATTCGCCTCCCTCGGCCTTGGAGAGGATCAGGCCTTCCCTTTTGAAGGCCAGCACCCGGCAGAGATTCAGGGTCAGATAGACCGGATCCTTTGAAAGCTCTTCCTCCGCGTTCTCCACGTCGCCCCGGATGCTTTCAAGATACGCCTCCTTTGGGACCTCGCCGAAGACCGTGTCCACAGGCTCCCCGAAAAGAGCCCTGCCGCGGGCCTTCAGGACGGTGAAATGCGCCGCGAGATCGGGATCCTCCCCCTTCATCCCGGCGATATATCCCGCGGGATCGCTTTT
>CACYBP010000015.1 GCA_902772625.1 Oscillospiraceae bacterium | reverse complement strand
CCCCACATGGCCTTCATCCAGCCGGTCTCGGAAACCGTCAGGTGAAGTCCTTCGGGGTCCACCTTGTGCCAGTATTTGGCGGTGGTGATATGGGCGATGGGGTAATAGAAATCGTGCATCACCATCTTGGGCATGCCGGTGGTGCCGGAGGTGAAGTACAAAAGCATGGTGTCGCCGTTTTCGGCGCGCTCGGCCGGAGGAACGAAGGGGGGAGCCTTTTCGACGATCTCGTCAAAGAAGAGCCAGCCCTCGCGCTTTTTGCCCACGGTGATACACGTGATCGGGCGGTCCACGCGTTCGACGGCGGTCTCGCATTCGCCCAGCAGATGCTCGTCGGGGATCGCGATCAGAGCCGACACGTCGGCGGCGTTGATGCGGTATTCGATATCCTTGGCGGCGAGCTGGTTGGTGGCGGGGATGCCCACCACGCCCAGCTTGTGCAGAGCGATGACGGTGTACCAGAACTCGTACCGGCGCTTCAGGATCAGAAGGGCCTTGTCGCCCTTTTTGAGCCCCGCGGCGCTGAGAGCCGAGGCCACCCGGTCGCTTTCCCGGGACACGTCGCCGAAGGTGATGCGTTTCTTTTCGCCGTCCTCGCCGATCCAGAGCATGGCGAGCTTGTCGGGTTCTTTTTTGGCAAGCTCGTCCACCACGTCGTAGGCAAAGTTGAAATGCGCGGGGACGCGGAAGGAAAGAGAGGTGAGAACGCCGTTCTCGTCGAATTCCTCCCGGATGAATTTTTTATGAAAATCATATGCCATAAGGGGATAAGCCTTCTTTCAGAGATCAGGTGTTTTTGATGATGATGGCCAGGAATTTGCAGTCGGCGCCGCCCGCGGCGGCCATGCCGTGGTGGGAGGAGGCGTTGTAGATCACCGAGTCGCCCTTTTTCATCAGGAACTCGTGATCCTCCACCTTCATGCGCATTTCACCCTCCAGAACGTAATCGAATTCCTGCCCCTCGTGGGTGGAATAGGGGATGGGAACGTCCTCCCCCTCGAATTTGGCGGTGACGACGAAGGGCTCGGCGCCCTTGTTCTTGAACAGATACGCCATGTGCTGGTACTGGAAGCCCTTGCGGCGCTCGATGGGAAGCCCTTCGCCCGCGGGGACGTACTGATAAAGCGACAGCTTCGGCATCTCGCCGGTGAGAAGCTCGGTGATGTCGATGCCGAGCCGGCCGGCCGCCCGGAACAGGAAGGTGAAGGAGTAGTCGCGCTCGCCTCTCTCGTATTCCCGGTAATCCTCCAGGGAAACGTCGGTGGCGCGCGCCATGTCCTCTTCGCTGATGTCCAAAAGGTCGCGAAGGCCGCGTAAGCGCTCCGCAATAAACGTAATTCGATCTTCCATGATTTCGACCTTCCTTTCGCGGGAAAAGCATAGGGCGGGAAGGCGCTCCGTTTCCTGCGGCGCGCGTCCCCGGGGGAGGGAGGGAAGAGCAATCTTCTCCTTCTCTCCGGTAATTGGATTGATTTTAGCAGACCGCGGGGGAGAAGTCAAGAAAGAACTGCCTTTTCAGAAGAGGATCGTCTGAATGAACAAAAACCGGGAAAAACAGGGGTTGAAAAAGTGAAAAAATGCGCTATAATAAAAGAGATGGAGGGCGGAATGCCGCCGGTCCAACCCTTGAAGATCAGAAAGGATAATGATCATGGCACAGTTGAAGCTCGGTATCATCGGATGCGGAGGCATCGCCAACGGCAAGCATCTTCCCGCCCTCAAGAAGGTCCCCGAAGTGACCCTGGTCGCCTTCTGCGATATCATCGTGGAAAGAGCCGAAAAGGCCGCGAAGGAATACGGCGCGAAGGACGCGAGAGTCTACAAGGATTACAAAGAGATGCTCGAAAAAGAGGATCTGGACGTGGTCAACGTTCTGACCCCGAACCGCGAGCACAGCGAGATCTCCATCGCCGCCATGGAGGCGGGCTGCCACGTCATGTGCGAAAAGCCCATGGCCTACAACGCCGCCGAGGCGCTGAAAATGCTGGAGACCTCCAGAAGGACAGGCAAGAAACTGACCATCGGCTACCAGAACCGTTTCCGTCCCGATTCTCTCTTCCTGAAGGAAATGGCCGTGAACGGCGAGTTCGGCGACATCTACTACACCAAGGCCCACGCGGTCAGACGCCGCGCCGTCCCCACCTGGGGCGTGTTCCTCAACGAGCATGAGCAGGGCGGCGGCCCGCTGATCGACATCGGCACCCACGCTCTGGACCTCGCGCTCTGGATCAGCGATAACTACAAGCCGAAATACTGCGTCGGCACCACCTATCACAAGCTCAATAACGACACCAACCAGGGCAACGCCTGGGGCAACTGGGATCCCGCGAAGTTCACGGTGGAGGACAGCGCCTTCGGCTTCATCGTCATGGAAAACGGCGCCACCATCAACCTGGAGGCTTCCTGGGCGCTGAACACCCTGGACGTCATCGAAGCCAGCGTGTCGCTTTCGGGCACCAAGCTCGGCGCCGACATGCGCGACGGCCTGCGCATCAACGGCATCACCCACAACCGCCAGTATGAGTATTCCCCGAACCTCGCGGCCGGCGGCGCGGCCTTCTTCGAGGGCGTCGGCAACGAAGAACCCGCCGTGGTGGAAGCCAAACAGTGGATCAAGGCCGTTCTGGACGACGGCACCCCGGTGGTCCTGCCCGAGCAGGCCTACGTGGTCTCCTGCATCCTGGAGGGCATCTACAAATCCGCCGCCTCCGGCAAGCCCTTCTATTTCGAAAATCTCTGAGCATATCTTCACGAAAAGGCCTCCGGCTTTCAAGCCGGAGGCCGTTTTTAGAAAGGGGAAGGAAGAAATACCAGATATGCTTGACCGAAAAACGTATATAAGTAAGACTGAAATCATACCTCACGGGCAGGCGGACTTTT
>CACYBP010000014.1 GCA_902772625.1 Oscillospiraceae bacterium | reverse complement strand
TTTCCGGGTCCCGGCGGCAGCGGGGCGAATTCATGATACGAGTCTATCACGCGCATGTTTCAAAACGGCATCAAAAGTGTGAACAGATTGTAAAATATAAAAAACGGGCGGCGCAATTTCCGGCGCCGCCCGCAAAAGAAGGCAACTCAGTACATTTTCGCGGTGTTTTCGAATTTCGAGACGTCGAGGCCGTGTTCCTTCGCGTAGGCCTTGCCCTCGCCGGCCCAGACCAGGCCGCGTTCCATCAGGACTTCGGCGTTCGGGGATTTGTCGAAGACGTCGTCGTGATGGCCGAGGGAGCAGTAGAAGACCCGTCCCAGCCCCCAGAACTTGGTCCAGGCCACCGGCACGTCGCAGGCCTTGTTGGAAGCGTGGTAGTAGGTCACCACCGGGAACCGGGTGGTGGCCAGCACCTCGATGGCGGGATCCACGTGCACGTAATACTGCTCGCTTTCCACCTCAAAGTCCTCAATGCCCTCGGTGATGGGACTGGAGCCGTGGCAGATATTGACGGTGTATCTGACGCCGTCGCCGCCGGGATGGCTGACCCACTGGCCGCCGGTCATGAACTGCCATTCGGTATCCTCCCGGAAGGCGTCGCACATGCCGCCGTGGCAGCCCGCGAGCCCCACGCCGGAGGCCACTGCCTTGGCCACGTTCTGGGAATAGCGCGGCTCGATTTTGCCCATGGTCCAGCAGGGGACGATCAGATCCAGCTCCTTCAGCGCCTCGAGATCGCCCAGAGGCTCCTGGGTATCCGAGATGGTCACCTCGTACCCGTGCTTTTCCAGAAGCCTTTTGAAGCGTTCGGAGACCAGCACCGGCTCGTGTCCGTCCCAGCCGCCCCGGAAGATCAATGCCTTTTTCATCTTTTTACCCTCCTTTTTTGACCGCGAGAGCCCGAAAACGGTCTTTCGGGCTCTCGTCGTTTATTTGTTCGCTTTGGCGAAGGAGTCCTTCAGACCCACCACGCGGTTGAAAACGCCGGGATGCCTGGAATCGGGGGTGAAATAGCCCACACGGACGAACTGATATTTCTCGCCGGGCTTCGCGTCCTTGAGCGAGGGCTCCAGCTTGATCCCCGGCTTGACCGTGAGAGACGCGGGGTTGAAATAATCGTTGTAGGTCTTCCCCTCGGGCAGATCCGACACGTTTTCCAGGGTGAGAAGGTGATCGTAAAGCCGCGCCTCGGCCTCCACGGCGTACTTCGCCGAAAGCCAGTGGGACACGCCGCGCACCTTTCTCCCGTCCAGGGGGTTGCCGCTGCCGGCCTCAAGATCGGCCGAGCAGAGAAGCTCCTTCACCTCTCCGTTTTCGTCGAGGATGGCCTCCTCGCACTTGATGATATAGGAGCCCATCAGGCGGACTTCTTTACCGGGGGACAGGCGGTGAAACTTGGGAGGCGGTACCATGGCGAAGTCCTCCCGGTCGATATAGATCTCCCGGGTGAAGGGAAGCTCGCGCGTGCCGGCCGCGGGATCCTCGGGGTTGTTCTGCAGGGTGACCGTCTCTTCCTTGTCCTCGGGATAATTCACGATGGTGACCTTCAGAGGATTCAGCACCGCGACCCGGCGCAGAGCGGTCTTGTTCAGCTCTTCGCGGATGCAGTGCTCCAGAAGGCCCGCGTCGGCCAGGGACAGGGTCTTGGAGATCCCCGCGCGGCGCACGAAATCGAAGATCGAGGCGGGGGTGTAGCCGCGGCGGCGCATACCGGCCAGAGTGGGAAGTCTGGGATCGTCCCAGCCGTCCACGATCCCGGCCTCCACGAGGCTTCTGAGATAACGCTTGCTCATGACGGTGTAGGTCAGATTCAGGCGGGCGAATTCATACTGATGCGGCTTCTTTTCGATGCCGACGTTGTCCACCACCCAGTCGTAAAGCACCCGGTGATCGGCAAATTCAATGGAGCAGAGCGAGTGGGTGATGCCCTCGGTGGCGTCCTGGATGGGATGGGCGAAGTCGTAAAGGGGATAAATGCACCATTTGTCGCCCTGACGGTGATGGGGCATATGCAGGATCCGGTAGATGGCCGGGTCGCGCAGGTTCATGTTGGGACTGGCCATGTCGATCTTGGCGCGCAGGGTCTTTGCGCCGTCGGGGAATTCCCCGTCGCGCATCCGGTAAAAGAGATCCAGATTTTCCTCCACCGAACGGTTCCGCCAGGGGCTTTCGCGGCCGGGGGCGGTCAAGGTGCCGCGATATTCCCGCATTTCGTCGGCCGAAAGGTCGCACACGTAGGCCTTGCCGTCCTTGATCAGCTTAACGGCGTACTCAAAGCACCGGTCGAAGTAATCCGAGCCGTAGAACACGCCGCCGCTGGGCTCTTCGCCGGTCAGCCAGACCAGATCCTCGTGGATGGCGCGCACCAGATCCTCGTTTTCCTTCGAGGGATTGGTGTCGTCCATGCGCAGATTGAACTTGCCGCCGTATTTTTTGGCGGTGGTGTAGTTGATGTAGATGGCCTTGGCCGAGCCGATGTGGAGCATGCCGTTGGGCTCGGGCGGGAAGCGGGTGTGCACGTGGTCCTCGCGCCCCGAGGCCAGGTCGTCGTCGATGATGTCGAAGATAAAATTGCTCGCGAGATTCTCTTCCATGTCTTTCCTCATCCTTTTTGATTGGTTGAAAGGGGATCCGGGGTCCCGGTCAGAGGCTTTCGGAGGCGCGGAGAAGACGGGCCCCGGTCTCGTCTCTTCCCAGGATCCGCATGACTTCGCACAGATCGGGGGAGTTCTGCCTGCCGGTCACCGCCACCCGCAGCATCATGCTGATATCGCCGGCGTGGCCTTTGTAGGTTTCTTTGTTCTTTTTCCAGGTCTTGGTGTCGGGAGCGTAGCCCAATTCCACCGCCAGCTCCTTGATCCGGCCGAACCAGGTCTGCTGGTCGTCGGCGGGATCGTAGAGCGCGGGATACTTTTCAAAGACTTTTTTTACGTCCTCCCGGTCGAAGACCCGGAGGGGAGCGTAATCCGGCGCGAAGGTCTCGGGGAAGAAGAAGCCCGCGTAGGCCGGAAGCTCCTTCCAGGTGCCGAGATCCTTGCGGGGCTTTTCGCCGCCCCGCCCGATGGAAAGGATCGCCAGGGCCTTCTCCCGATCCCGGGTGAAAAGCGCGTGCCAGGCCGGATCGTATTTCTCGCTCCAGAGCGAGGCGGAGGCCAGGGCCTCTTCGGCGCTCATGCGGGAGATCACGTTTTTCGATACGTCGTTCAGCTTGGAGAAATCGAATAACGCCCCGCTGTTGCTCATCTTTTCCACTGCGTAGGGGAAAGCTTCATAGGAAAGGGCGGGGTTTTCGGCGCGCCATTCCTCGTAATTGGAGTTCAGAAGCATCAGAAGATAGTCGATCAGGGCTTCCTTCGGGTATCCCTCGGTGAAGAAATACTCCACGGCGGCCTCGGGATCCTTGCGCTTGGAAAGCTTGCGCTTGCCGCCGCCGTCCTGCTTCATGATGGTGGCGGTGTGGATATAGGCGGGGCGCTTCCATCCGAAGGCATCAAAAAGCGCCACGTGCAGAGGCAGGGTGGCCAGCCATTCCTCGCCGCGGACCACGTGGGTGGTGCGCATCAGGTGATCGTCCACCGCGTGGGCAAAGTGATAGACCGGGATGCCGTCGGATTTCATCAGGACCATGTCCACGTCGTTTTCGGGCACGTCGATCCGGCCCCGGACACAGTCGGTGAAGTCCGGACGCGTGCCGATGGGCTCGGCGCGGAAGCGGAGGACGAAGGGATCGCCTTTTTCAAGATGCGCCTTCACCTCGTCCAGCGAGAGGTTCCGGCAGGCGGCGTACTTGCCGTAATAACCGGGGTTTTCTTTATTCGCCTCCTGCTCGGCGCGCATGGCGGAGAGCTTTTCCTCGCTGCAGAAGCAGGGATAGGCCTTCCCCAGCGACACCAGCTTTTTGGCGAAGGTGCGGTAGATCTCCTTCCGCTCGCTCTGGACGTAGGGGCCGTAGGCGCCCTTTTCGCCCGCGCGGGTCACGCCCTCGTCGATGGTGATGCCGAACTTTTCGATGCCGTCCAGGATGACCCGGACGCCGTCGGCCAGCTCGCGCTTGCTGTCGGTGTCCTCGATCCGGAGCATGAACACGCCGCCGGAAAGATGGGCAAGGCGTTCGTCGCACATTACCTGATACACGCCGCCCAGGTGCAGATACCCGGTGGGACTGGGGGCGAAGCGGGTGACCTTCGCGCCTGCGGGAAGATCGCGTTCGGGATACAGCGCCTCGTAATAGGCGCAGTCGTGCGCGAGTCCGGGATAAAGCAGTTCCGCCAGAGCCTGATAATCCATAGCATACCATTCCTTACTCATGATCTTATGGTTCTTTCATCTTACTACAAAAGCGCGGCGATTGCAAGGAATTTGTTCCGCCGAAGCCCCGCGGAAGGAGCCGCGCGGTATAATTTCCCGGCGGGAGGGCAGAATGAGGACGGAATATAAGCAAGACCGGGACGTTTCACGTGAAACATCCCGGAGAAATCCCCGAAGGGGAACAGGAAAGGATGCGACCGACCCATGACGCTTCATACCCGGGGACTCGTGCGGCTCATCGCCTATTCTCTGGCACTGGCGCTGGTTTTATCCGGCTTTCTCGCCGAAAGCCGGATAGAGAACGTAAACCTGAAGGCCGAAAGGCGGCGGGAGGCGCGGCGCGCCTATCAGAGCTTTCTTCTGTCGCTGGAGACGCTGGACGCCGCGCTCCTGAAAACCACCGCGGCGCAGACGCCCGCCATGGTCGCTTCCCTGGCCTCCGAGGCGGCGGGCGAGGCCGAAAGTGCCGGGGCGAGTCTTCTTTCCCTGCCCGGCGCGGCCCTCGGAAAAGGCGAGACCGCGGCGTTTCTCAACCGGACGGCGGATTTCACCCGGGCCGCTGCGCGCGACGCCGGGCGGGGAAAGCTCCCGGACGCGGAGACGAAAAAGACCCTTATGGCCCTGCGGGAGGGGACGAAGGGGCTTTTGAGTTCTTTTTCGGAGCTTTCGGCATATATCTACGGAGAAGGATGCTTCGAGGATCCTCCGGAGGCATTGACCCCCGAAGAGCTTGCGGAAAAGAGCGAAGGCAGCTTCGCCGGAACCCTGCTCCGGGCGAACGGCGACCTGCCCGGGATCCCGGAGGCGGATTACGACGGGAAATACGCCGCGTCTCTCTCCTCCCGGAAGCCCGAGGCGCTTTCTCTCCCGGAGGTCGCCATGGAAGAGGCGCGGGAACGCGCCGCGGGCCTTTTCGGCCTTCCCCGGGAGGCCCTGACTCCGGCCGGGGAGAGCGAGGGGGAGATCCCCGGCTATGATTTCCTTTTAGAGGACGGCGGGGAGACCCGGATCCGTCTGTCGAAAAACGGGGGAAGGCTTCTCTTCTTCTCGGCCGGAGAAAAAGCGGGGAACGGCGAGGCGCTTTCGCCGGGCGACGCCGCGAAAAAGGGCGGGGAGCTTCTGGAAAAGGCGGGATACGCGGGGCTTGAGCCCGGCGTCACGCGAAAAGAGGGAGAGATCCTCTATATCGAATACGCCCCGGGGCAGAACGGCGCGCGGCTCTATCCCGACAGGATCATACTCGGCCTTTCGCTTTCGGGCGGAGAGCTTTTATATCTGGACGCGTCAGAGTATCTCGCGCGCCACCGGGAGAGAGATCTCCCCGCTTCCTTCGGGGAAGAGGCCGCCGCGCCTTCCCTTCCCGAGGGCTTTTCTCCCGGGGAGGTCAGGACGGCCCTGATCGCCTCGGAGGGAGGGCGGGAGATCCCCTGCTTCGAGGTGCGGACGGCCGACCGGGACGGCAACGGCTTTCTGGTCTATCTCAACGCCGAGACCGGAGAGGAGGAAAAGATCCTTCTGATCTCTGAGGAAGACGGCTGCTTCCGGACCTACTGAGCCTGTGGGGGCGGAAGCGGTGCGGAAAGGAGGGAAAAGCTTGTATCCCATCGGCACGCGCATGGGATGGGCGCACAACGGCGTCTCCCGGCGCATTTTCGTGATGCGCGGCGGGAAGAGGAGCGATTTTGAGGAGGCGATCTTCATCCTGAAGGAGGAGGCGGGGCTTTCGGACGACGAATTCCTGGCCGAGGCCGAGGCGCTGGCGGGGGATCTCACCCTGCCCGGGAAAAAGAGCGGAGCGAGGCTCCCGTGGTTTTTCACCGCGCTTTCGTCCCTGCTTCTGATCGGCTCCTGGATCCTGTTTTTCGCCCTGCGCTGAAAAGACCGCCGAAAGAGACGGCAAAGAGCCAAAGCAAAAAAGAGCCGCCCGGAATCCGGGCGGCTCTTACGGGTCTTCTGCCGGTAAGACGCTTATTCGGCGTCGTCCTTGGACTCGGCTTCGTCGCAGGGCTCTTCGCAGGCGTCGCAATCGCCGTCGCAGTCCTCGTCGTCGGGCTCGAATTCGTCGAGATCGTCGATGCCGCAATCCTCTTCCTCTTTATTTTCCTTCTTGGCGAAGTATTTCTTCAGAAGAAGAGCAACGGCCACGAGGATACCAACCGCGATAACGACCAAACCGATAATCTGGGCAACCTTTTTCATGATGAAATCTCCTTTCGTTCGATCAATCTGAACCGCTGTGTCATAAGGATCTCCCGAAGGGCGACCGCTTATGCCTTGACCGTTCGATCATTCTACGCTTGCAGTATAACATATCACACCGGATTTGTCAATGTGATCGGCAAAAAGAATGCGAAATCCTTTTCTTTCCGCGCCTTTCGGTTCAGAGGAGGAAGACCGTGCCGTATCCCGGGAGGACCAGGGTTTCAAGGCTTTCGCCGGTCTCCAGCGAGGTGAGGGTCTTCGGCAGGGCGAGGGAGACCTCCTCTGTGTTGAAATTCTGGAAAATATAACAAGAAGTATTATCCTCCAGACGCCTTTCGGAGAGATAGACGCCCTCGGGCAGATCGACCTCCAGCGGGCGGAGCGAGAGATCGGAGACGAGCTTCCGGTAGAAGTCCCGGTAGAACCCGTCTTCGAACACCGCGGCGGCGTAGTAGACCCTGCCCTTGCCGAAGCGGTTCACGGTCAGGGCGGGGAGGCCCCGGATGAAATCGCTTTCGTAGACCGCCAGGACCTCGGCCCCCGCGGGGTGGGAGATCTCGGTGTAGTCCCGGATCTCGTACCGGTCCTGA
Source organism: Oscillospiraceae bacterium (assembly GCA_902772625.1). Classification (GTDB taxonomy): domain Bacteria; phylum Bacillota; class Clostridia; order Oscillospirales; family QAMX01; genus RUG11797. Next base: position 4,774 of record CACYBP010000014.1, on the reverse strand, counting down.
AGGCCGGCCTCTTTTCCGGCGGGAAGGACCTCGGCCCCGTTCCGGTCGGCGGGATACAGGGTGTCGATCTCCTCCATCCGGACGCCGAAGAGCTCCTGAAGGCCTCCGCCGGGGAAGCCGCCCAGGAAGGTAAGGTCGGTGTCGTTCACGATCCCGCTCCAGTAGGTGAAGACCAGGGTGCCGCCCTTCTCGGCGAAGGCGCGGAGCTTTTCCGCGATCCCCGCCCGGAGCATGTAGAGCATCGGCGCCGCCACCAGCTCGTAGCCCTCGAGGGAGCTTTCCTCGTCGATCAGATCCACGTTGACCCCCATCCGGAAGAGCGGGGCGTAATGTCTTCGCACCTCGGCGAGATATCCTTTGTCTTCCTGGATCAGGCCGCGCATCTCCTGAAGCGCCCAGCGGTTCTCGGTGTCGCAGATAATCGCCGCCCGGGAGACGAAGCGGGAGCCTGCGAGCTTAGAAAGCCCCTTCAGGCGCTTTCCCAGGGCCTCGACCTCGCGGAATTCCCGGGTGTCGCCGGTACCGAGATGGCCCACCACCGCGCCGTGGAACTTCTCAAAGCCGCCGCGGCCCTTGCGCCACTGGAAATACTGGACGCTGTCGCTGCCGCGGGCGACGGCCTGCAGGGAGGCAAGCTCGTGCATGCCGGGGCGCTTGAGCTTGGCGTAGGGCTTCCAGTTCACCGCGCTGGGGCAGCTTTCCATCATCAGGAAGGGCTTTCCGGGCTTGATGCTGCGCATCAGGTCGTGGGTCATGGCGGTCGAAAGGGCCGTCTCCCGGTCGTCGCCCTCGTGCCAGGAGGGATAGTTGTCCCAGGAGATCACGTCGGACACGTCGCGGAATTTGAAATAATTCAGGCCGGGATAAAAGCCCATCATGTTGGTGGTCACCGGAAGAGCGGGATTCGCCTCCTTCAGAGGGGCGACCTCGGCCTTCATGAAATCCACCGTCTGGTCGGTGACGAAACGCATCCAGTCCAGCGTGAGGCCGTGCACGCCCCGCTCGCCGTTGTCAAAGGGCGGGTCGATCAGATCCCAGGAGGGGTAGGTCTTGCTCCAGAAGGCAGTCCACCAGGCGTGATTCAGCTCGTCCAGGGTGCCGTATTTCTTTTTGAGCCACTCCCGGAAGGCCTCGCGGCAGAGGGGGCAGTAGCAGGCGCCGCCGTATTCGTTGGAGATGTGCCAGAGGATCACGCCGGGATGGCCTGCGTACCGCCGGGCCAGAGCCGTGTTGATCAGGCGCACCTTTTCCCGGTAAACCGGGGAGGTGGGACAATGGTTGTGCCGGGCCGAAAAGGGGATGCGCCGGCCGTCGGCATTGACGCGCAGGACCTCGGGATATTTCGCCGCCATCCACCCGGGGCGCGCGCCGGAGGGGGTCGCGAGCACCGTGTAGATCCCGTTCTGATAAAGCCGGTCGATCACCTGATCCAGCCAGCCGAATTCGTATTTTCCTTCCTCGGGCTCCAGCGCGGCCCAGGCGAAGATGCCCACCGACATGGCGTTGCAGCCGGCCTTTTTCATCAGCTCGACGTCCTTTTCCAGGATCTCCGGGTAGCGGAGCCACTGGTCGGGATTGTAATCGCCCCCGTGGAGCAGGTGGGGCACCCTGGTAAGCGTTGCGTTCATGAAAAAGATTCCTTTCTTATAGTATCAGACGTTTTGACCGGGCCTTGCCCGCCGGTTCGCCTTGGGTACGGAAAACCCCGGTTTTTCTCCCGCAAGGAGGAAAACCGGGGCAAACGCGTTATTGATAAAGGATCAGGGCCATCAGGCGAAGCTCTTCTTCGCCGATATTCCGGATGGCGTGCTCTTCGCCGGAAGCGGTATAGCAGACGTCGCCTTCGCCGACCTCCACGTCCCTTCCGTTGTCGTGAAAGAGCGCCTTGCCGGACAGGATATAGAAGGTCTCCATTTCGCCCTCGTGGAGGTGCCTGCCGATGGAGGCGCCCACCGGGATATCGATCTCGGCGAAAAGGCGTCCCTTTCCGTAAAACTCGCCTTCATCCTTCCGGAGGAGACCCTTCACGGTGACCGTGCCGTCTCCGCCGCGCATATGGGGATTGATCTTGATCTCGGCTTCGTCTTTTCTTCTGATCATAAGGCTCCCTCTCTTTACTTGTCTTCCAGATTTTTCAGGGCCGGATCCTCTCCCGAGGAGCGGTTCGAGCCGTCCCGGATCAGCCGGACCTCGCTTTTGTGGAACTGCCTGGGCGTGTCGGGCGATTTCTGCAGGTTGACCGTGAGATTGCCGGTGAGAAGAGAGACCTCGCTGACCGTGCCGGGACCCGCGGGGGTCTCCACCAGGGCGCCCACCCGGGGGGTGGTGCGGATCAGCTGCTCGTAGGCCTCGTGCTCGTATTTCAGGCAGCACATCAGGCGGCCGCAGGTGCCGGAGATCTTCACCGGATTCAGGGACAGATACTGCTCCTTGGCCATTTTGATGGACACCGGCTGGAACTCGTTGAGGAAGGAGGAGCAGCAGAAGGGCCGCCCGCAGACGCCGAGCCCGCCCTTCATCTTCGCCTCGTCCCGGACGCCGATCTGCCGGAGCTCGATGCGGGTGCGGAACACCGACGCCAGCTCCTTCACCAGCTCCCGGAAGTCCACCCGGCCGTCAGAGGTGAAGTAAAAAAGGATCTTGTTCTCGTCAAAGGTGTATTCCACGTCCACCAGCTTCATGTCCAGCTTGTGCTGGGCGATCTTCTCCTCGCAGATGCGGAAGGCTTTCTTCTCTTTTTCGCGGTTTTCCTCCGCGTGCTTCAGGTCCTCCGGGGTGGCGATGCGGATGACCTCCTTCAGAGGAGAGACCACCTGATCGTCCTCGATCTCCTTGTTGGGGATCACGGTCAGGCCGATCTCCACGCCGCGGCTGGTTTCCACGATCACGTATTCTCCGGCTTCCACGTGAAGTCCGCCGGGGGAGAAGTAATAGACCTTGCCGACGGTTTTGAAGCGTACTCCGATGATTTCTTGCAAAGTGTCTCCTATGCCGCGTTGATGGCGTGCGGCGGCCAGATTCGGGGACTTTCGCCCTTACGCCTCCAGAAGCGAGGCGAAAGAGGCCGAAAGCCCGGTATAAACGGCGGCGGGGGCGACGTTCACGTCAAGCCAGCGCCGGATCCCGGAACAGACGTCGGCCAGGGCGGCGGCCTTTTCTTTTCCGAAGCGCGGCACCGTGTCCTCTCCCGCGTATCCGAGACCCGCCGCGTCCATGGCCGAGAGCAGAAGAAGCTCCCGCAGGGCGTCCAGAAAGAGCCTGGGATCGGACGAGGGATCGCGGGAAAGCGCGTCGGAAGCCTTATAAAGGGCAAATTCGTCCCGCCGGGCGGCGGTTTTCAGATAGGAAAGAGCCTTTTCCCGTTCTCCTCCGTCCCCCGAAAGGATCTCCAGAGCCCGTCCGAGGACCCCGGCGGAAAGGCGGACGGCGGTTTTCACGAGACTTTCCTCCCGGTCGGGGAAGCGGGCGCGAAGAAAGGCCAGGGCCTCCTCCGGGGGCACGCTTTCCGCCGTGAAAAGCGTGGCGCGGGAAAGCACCGTGGGCAGAAGCAGGCTCCTTGACGAGGCCAGGAGGATGAAGCGCACGCCCTCCGGCGGCTCCTCCAGAAGCTTCAGAAGGGCGTTCTGCCCCTCGGCGTTGAGGTATTCCGCGTTTTCGAAAAGATAGATCTTTTCCCGCCCGACGGTGGGGCGCACGTAGGCGTCCCGCCGGAGATCCTTGATCGCGTCCACCGAGACCACGGTCTTTTTGTCTTTTTCGGGGCGGATCACGTCGGGATGGATCCCGGCCTCCGCCAGGCGGCAGGCCCGGCAGACGCCGCAGGGACGCGTCTTTTCGTTCTCGCACAGCACGGCGGAGGCAAGATAGGCGGCCATCAGGCTTTTCCCGCTGCCCGCGGGGCCTTCGATCACCGTGACACGCATGCCTTTGCCCGATAAGGCGGCGGCAGAAGCCGCCGCCTTAAATCGTTGGTTGGCACAAAGCTGGATGCTCAAGCCTTCTCCATCCGCTCAACGTTGAGCACGAAGCAGGTCGCGCCGCCTACCATGACCTCCACGGGCATGGAGGAATAGACGCCGCCGCTTCCCATCTCGGTGGTGGGAAGGAGCTGACTGCGGCTCTTGGAATACTTGCTGATCAGATGAAGAACCGTGTCGACCTTCTCATCGTTGACGCCGACGAGAATCGTCGTGTTCCCGGCCTTCAGGAATCCGCCCGTCGTGGCAAGCTTCGTGACCTGAAAGCCCTCCTTCGTGAGGTTGTGGATGACGGTGGGGGCATCGTCGTGGTTGATGATCGCCAGGATCATTTTCATGAGGGAACACTTCCTTTCATTGGTTTTGATATAATTTTATGAAATTACACCCTAAATATACCGTTTCGGCAGGATCATCCCGGCCGAAAGGGGATTCAGCTCGAACCGGGCCATGGCTCCGGGCTCGCAGGAGACGTTCGTGACGTCGGCCACGGTGTGGAGCATGCCGACTCTTCCCAGAACGCGGCACTTTTTGCCGCCGATCTCCACCGTCAGGCGCGGCGCGCGGAGAAGATGCTTTATCTCAGAAAGCGCGTAGCGCAGGGTGCGGCGGAAGGAGTAGACGTCGTGCGCCTTTTCCATGCAGAACCCGTCGGAGTACCCCAGGGGGATCACGGCGATGCGGGTGCGCTTTTTCGCCCGGTAATCCGAGCCGTAGCCCACGGTGTCGCCCTTTTCCAGCCACCGGGTCTCCACCACGGCGCATTCGCCGTAGCCGGTCTTTCTGAGGCCGAAATT
>CACYBP010000013.1 GCA_902772625.1 Oscillospiraceae bacterium | reverse complement strand
GGCGGCGACGAGGTTCTTCAGGATATCCCCGGGCAGGAACACCAGGAAGAGGCTGACGAAAAGCGTATAGGCGCTCACCGACTCGTGGAGATAGACCGTCTTCAGAACGCCGTAATAAGAGACGCCCACGACGTAGATCAGAAGCGTTCCCGCGCCGCCCGCGAGAAGATACTTCCAGAAGGCCGGCTTTTCAAACCTCTCGGCGAGAAATCCCGCCAGCGCCGCCCCGAGCGGGAAGCCCAGGATGTAGCCGAAGGCGGGCGAAAGCACGCTGGCGATCCCGCCGCCCGAGGTGAAGATCGGGATCCCCACAAGGCCGATGACCATGTAGAGAAGCGAGCTCAAAAAGCCCCCGCGCATCCCCAGGAGAAGCCCTGCCAGGATCACGAAGAAGATCTGCAGCGTGATCGGCACGGGCGGAAGCGGGATCTTGATCCACGCCCCCACGGCGATCAGCGCCGTGAACAGCGCGATGAGCAGCATTTCCCGCAGCGTAAACTTTTTCTTTTTCATATCAGATTTTCACGCGAATCTCCCCGGTCCCGAGGGATTCGATCCTTCCGTTGTCATATTGTAGCACGAGTCTTTCCGCCTCGTCAAGGTCCAGGACGAGGGCGGTCTCCTCTTCGCGTCCGGTGCGAAGCACGGTGACCCGTTTTCCGAGCACCAGAGACCTTTCTTTGTAGGCCCGGTGGACCGCCTCCGGGTCGTTTTCCCGGAGGATCGCGAGATATTCCTTCGCGATCCCCGCGGCAAGGCGCGCCCGGGCGGAGTCCTTTTTCTCCCCCGGCCCCCAGATGGTCCCGGCGACGTCACGGATCGAGGGATCGAAGCCTCCCCGGGGCTCGTAGACGTTGACGCCGATACCCACCACCGCGTATTCCAGGCCGCCGTTTTCCAGGGACACCGACGCCTCCACCAGAATACCGGTGATCTTTTTGCCGTCCAGAAAGATATCGTTCACCCACTTGATCCCGGTCTTTTTCCCCGAGATTTCGTCGATGGCGCGGGACACCGCCACGGCGGCCGCCGTGGTCAGGCGCATGGCCTCCTCCGCCGGGGAGGCGGGATGCAGAAGAAAGCTCATATAGAGCCCGCCCTCGGGGGAAAGAAAGCTCCGTCCCGACCGGCCGCGCCCGGCGGTCTGCTCCGCCGCCGCCAGAAGGAGATCGCGTTTCTCCCCCGCGGCCGCGAGGCGCTTGGCTTCGCTGTTGGTGGAATCGACGCTCCGGAAAAAGAGCAGCGGGAGCTTGATCCCCTCCTCCTTCAGAGCGGCGCGGAGGATCCCCTCGTTCAGGATATCCCCCTCGGATACGAGCCGGTACCCCCGGCGGGTCGCCGCCTCGATCTCATATCCCGCGGCGCGGAGAGCCTCTATGGCCTTCCACACGGCGGCGCGGGAGACCGCAAGGCGAAGGGCGATCTCCTCGCCCGAAAGAGGCCTTTCCCCGCTCTCGCGCAGAAGCGCGAGCACCTTTTCTTCCACGGCCGGTCCCTCCTTTCCAAGGGCGTTTTCGTCATGACAGAAGACAGTATACCACGGATCCTCTCATTTGTCAACTTCTTCGTCTGTTTCAAGTTTACAATAAGAGCGCGCTTGCGTCTTTTTCCGCACGGTGGTAAAATGTGTGTGAAAAAGAAGCTTCGGGAGGGAAAGACGGTGCAGGAAAGCGTGCGGCGTTTTGTCATTGACGGGAAGGAGGAGACCTATCTTCTCCGGCGGAAAAAGGTGAAAAGGCTTACCCTCCGCGTCAGGCCCGACGGGAGCCTTCTGGTCACCTCTCCCCTCCGGCTTTCGCTTTACGAGATCGAAAGGTTCCTCTCTTCCTCCGGCGCCTTTATCGAAAAAGCGCGGAAAAGGGCCGCGATCCGCGCCGCGAACGCTCCCTCTCCGCATCTTTTCGACGACGGGGAAAAGATCGCGATCCTGGGAAAAGAAAAGACGGTCAGGCTTTCGTCCGGGAGCCGCCCCCGGGCGGAGGAGACCGGGGAGGAGATCCTGCTTACTCTTCCGGATCCGGAGGATATCGAGGCGCGGAAGAGACTTTTTGCCCTGTGGGAGAAAAAGGCGTGCCTCGCGCTGGTCACGCGCCTTTCCCGGGAGATCTATCCCCTCTTCGCCCCCTTCGGCGTCGCCTTTCCGGAGATCC
>CACYBP010000012.1 GCA_902772625.1 Oscillospiraceae bacterium | reverse complement strand
GCGGGCGCGGATATAGCCAGATCGCATCGCGTCCTCGAACACCTTCCGGTGATCGCCCTTGCGATCGCGCACCTTAGGCGCAAGGATCATGATCCGGGTCCCCTCAGGATAAGAGGTCACCCGGTCCACCACCTGATCCAGGGTCACCTTCCGGATCTCCCGGCCGCATTTGGGACAGTGCGGCGTTCCGGCTCTGGCGTAAAGCAGACGGAGGTAATCGTAGATCTCGGTCACGGTCCCCACCGTGGAGCGGGGATTGCGGGAGGTGGTCTTCTGGTCGATGGAAATGGCGGGAGACAAGCCGTTGATGGAATCCACGTCGGGCTTTTCCATCTGACCGAGGAACTGACGCGCGTAGGAGGACAGAGACTCCACGTAGCGTCTCTGCCCTTCGGCGTATATCGTATCGAAGGCCAGGGAGGATTTCCCCGACCCGGAAAGCCCGGTGATCACCGTCAGGCGGTTGCGGGGGATCGTGACGTCCACGTCCTTGAGATTGTGCACCCGCGCGCCTTCCACGACCAGCTGATTTTTCATCATTTGCCCTTCTTCTGCCCCATGCCGCGCAGACGGATGATCTTGTCGCGCAGCTCGGCGGCATATTCGAAATCAAGAAGCTTTGCGGCTTCCTTCATGCTCTTTTCCAGCGACGCGATCAGCTCCTGCCGTTCGCGCGCGGTCATGTTCTTCTCTTTCTCCTCGGATTCCGCCGGCGCCTCTCCGATCTCGATGATGGAGCGCACGTCCTTCTTCACGGTCTTCGGAACAATGCCGTGGGCGTCGTTGTAGGCCTTCTGGATCCCCCGGCGGCGTTCGGTCTCGTCGATGGCCACACGCATGGAGGGGGTGATCTGATCGGCGTACAGCACCACCTTGCCGTGTTCGTTCCGGGCGGCGCGGCCGATGATCTGGATCAGAGAGGTCTCGCTTCTGAGGAAGCCCTCTTTGTCGGCGTCGAGGATCGCGATCAGCGATACTTCGGGAAGATCCAGACCCTCCCGGAGCAGATTGATGCCCACCAGAACGTCGAATTTTCCCATGCGCAGATCACGGATGATCTCCATGCGCTCGATATTCTCCACCTGATGATGCATGTATCTGACTTTGATGCCGGCGCCTGAAAGAAAGGCGGTCAGATCCTCGGCCATGGCCTTGGTCAGGGTGGTCACCAGGACGCGCTCGCCTGCCTTGGTGCGCTCCTCGATCCGGGCCATGAGGTCGTCGATCTGATTTTCTGTGGGACAGACCTCGATCTCGGGATCCAGAAGTCCGGTGGGCCGGATCACCTGCTCCACGATCTGGGAGGAGCGGCTCTTTTCGTATTCCTGCGGTGTGGCGCTGACGTAGATCACCTGATTGATCTTGCTTTCAAACTCTTCAAAGAAGAGAGGCCGGTTGTCGAAGGCGCTGGGAAGCCGGAAGCCGTAATCCACCAGGACCTTCTTGCGCGCCCGGTCCCCCGCGGACATGCCGCGGATCTGAGGCACCGATACGTGGGATTCGTCGATGAACATCAGGAAGTCCTTCGGGAAATAATCCAGAAGCGTATAGGGAGCGCTCCCCGGCTCGCGGCCGGAAAGGATCCGGGAATAGTTTTCGATGCCGCTGCAGTATCCGATCTCCTGCATCAGCTCCATATCGTAATTGGTGCGCTGCAGAAGTCGCTGGGCTTCCAGAAGCTTGTCCTCGGATTTCAGGACGGCCACCCGTTCGTCCAGCTCTTTTTTGATCTCTGTGATGGCGCGGCGGGTCTTTTCCTGGGTGGTGGTGTGATGATTGGCGGGATAGATCATGGCATGGCGGATGACGCGCAGGGTCTTGCCCGTAAGCACGTCGATCTCACTGATCCGGTCGATCTCGTCGTCGAAGAATTCCACCCTGACGGCGACCTTGTCGCTGTAAGACGGCAGGACCTCCACCGTGTCTCCCCGGACACGGAATTTGGATCGGGTAAAATTCACGTCGTTGCGCTCGTAATGGATCTCCACGAGACGGCGGATCAGGGCGTCACGGTCCATTTTCATGCCCTGCCGGATCGAGGCCACCAGAGTCGAATAATCCTCCGGGTCGCCGAGGCCGTATATGCAGGAGACCGAGGCCACGATGATCACGTCCCGTCTCTCGAAAAGAGAAGTGGTGGCGCTGTGACGGAGCCGGTCGATCTCCTCGTTCATGGAGGAGTCCTTTTCGATATAGGTGTCTGTATGGGGAATATAGGCCTCCGGCTGATAGTAATCGAAGTAAGAGACGAAATACTCCACGGCGTTGTTTGGAAAGAATTCTTTGAATTCAGCGCAGAGCTGGGCCGCAAGCGTTTTGTTGTGCGCGATCACCAGGGTGGGCCTATTGACCTTTTCGATGATATTGGCCATGGTAAAAGTCTTGCCCGAACCGGTGACGCCCAGAAGCGTCTGTTCGTGAAAGCCGAGCTCGAGCCCGTTGACCAGAGCGTTGACGGCGTTTTCCTGATCCTCCGAGGGCTTATAGCTGCTCTTCAGTTCAAAACGGTCCATGCTCACTCCCCCTTCTTTTCAAAGAATCGCACCGGGACTATTGTATCACATCGGGGTATGCCAATGCAACCTCGTTTTTTGCCCGGCGGCCCGGATCACACCGAACGTAGGGTCCCGGACGGGTGACCGAAAAAAGAAACGGGCCGGAATACCGACCCGTCGAAAAGACGCGCGATGAAAACGCCGGGATCACGACCGCGCTTTTTTCTTCGCCACGAAGAAGATCCGTTCTTCCTCCGGCTTCGGCGCTCTGAATTTCAGGTTGCCGTATACCCTGCGAAGCTCCATGCCGTTTTTTTCCAGGACGTCCCGGATCTCCCCGACGGAATAGGCGCGCTCCCGGTGATCCTCGCTTTCCCGCAGATAGCGGCCATCCTTCTTCTTCTCAAAAAGATCGAGATAAAAGGCCGCAAGCCTCGTCTTTTCCTCCCAGGCCGCCTGCCAGACGCAGAAGACGTCGCCGGTCTCCCGGACGAAGGAATTCCCGGCGATGGAAGAGAGCTTACAGGCCGTGTTGAGATCAAAGACGAAAAGCCCGCCCGGATTCAGAAAGAGAGAGACCCGCCCGAAGGCACGGTCAAGATCCCGGGGATCTGTGAGGTAGTTGACGCTGTCGAGAAAAGAGACGACGGCGTCCACCGTGCCGTAAAGATCGAGATCGGTCATGCTCTGGCGGATAAAGGTCGGCATCACGGGGAGAGAGGAGCACTTGTTTGCGGCCTGCATCAGCATATCTGGAGAGGAGTCGGCGCCGATCACGTCGTATCCCCGCTCCGCCAGAAGCTTCGTCACGCTTCCGGTGCCGCAGGCAAGATCGAGGATCAGCTCCGGCGCGGTCTTTTCCCGCCGGAAGATCTTTTCCAGAAAGTCGGCGAATGCCCCGTAAGGAACGTCGTCGGTCAGGGCGTCGTAATGCCGCGCCATGGCACGGTAGATGCTCATTCTTCCCCGTCAAGCTTCTCGAAAAGCCTGTTGTAGGAGCCGTTGCCGTAGAGAAGACTGCGGTTGACGCGGCTGATGGTGGTGGTGCTGGCGCCGGTTTCGTTGATGATGAGGTTATAGGGCATCTTCTTTTTGAGAAGCCGCGCCACCGTGAAGCGCTGTTCCATGGCCTTGAGCTCGGCGATCGAGCAGAGATCTTCCATAAAGGCGTAAGCTTCTTCCGCGGTGGAGATCGACGCGATCGCTTCCATCAGCTGATCCATGCGCTCGTTTTTCAACGATTCCATTGTGTATCCCCTTTCTATATCGTCAGGAGCTTGTTCACCCCGTTGATATACGCTTTGAGACTGGCCTCCAGAATGTCCGTGGAGAGCCCGCGGCCGGTGTAGACCTCACCGTCGCATCTGAGCTTGATCAGGACTTCGCCCAGGGCGTCTTCGCCCTCGGTCACCGAATTGATGCTGTAGTCCTCCAGAGAGTAGGAAAGATTCCCGTATCCTTTCGTATGCCGGACGATCCGGTCCACGGTCTTGAAGGCGGCGTCGATGGGGCCGGAGCCCATGCAGGAATCCTCGGTCTCCTCCCCGTCCCGCTCCAATTTGACCGAAGCCATGGCCGGGATGGTGTTGCCGCTGTTGACGATGAAACGGATCAGACGGAAGCCCTTGCCGATGGCGCGGCGCTTCTCCCCGGCGATGGCGTGCAGATCCTTGTCGGTGACGGCCTTTTTGCGCTCCGCCACGAGCTTGAACATCTCGAAGGCCTCGTCAAGCTCTTCTCGATCCATGCGGATCCCGAGCTCCGAAAGGCGCTGCTCAAAGGCGTGACGGCCGGAATGCTTGCCCAGCACCATGTCGTTTTTCGGGATGCCCACGTCTTCGGGAGAAATGATTTCGTAGGTCTGGCGGTTGGAAAGGATACCGTGCTGATGGATCCCGGCCTCGTGAGCGAAGGCATTGACGCCGATAATGGGCTTGTTCGGCGGGGTGGAGATCCCCACTACTGAAGAAAGCTTCCGGCAGGCGGGATAAAGAAGCTTCGTCTGAATGCCGGTTTCGGCCTTATAGAAGTCGTTCCGGGTGCGCAGCGCCATCACGACCTCCTCAAGCGAGGCGTTCCCGGCGCGTTCACCGATGCCGCAGAGGGTGCATTCCACCTGTCGTGCGCCGGCGGCCACGGCGGCGACGCTGTTGGCGACGGCCATGCCGAGATCGTTGTGGCAATGGGTGGAGAACAGGATCTTTCCGCCGGGATCGGTATCCCCCATCACGGATTTATAGATGCCGTAGGTCTCGGTGGGTGTGGCATATCCCACCGTATCCGGCAGATTGATGATCGAGGCGCCGGCCTCCACAGCGGCGGAGACGACCTTTTTCAGATAGGCAAGATCGGATCTGGTGGCGTCTTCGCAGGAAAACTCCACCTCCGGACAGAGCGAACGGGCAAAGCTTACCGACCGGGAGACGGCCGCGAGGATCTCGTTTTCATCCATGTGGAGCTTGTGCACCATGTGGATCTTCGAGGTGGCGATAAAGACGTGAAGGCGCGGCTTTTTCGCAAATTGCAGGGCCTCCGCCGCACGGAGGATATCGTCTTCCCTTGCGCGCGCCAGCGCCGCGACGCCGGAGGATACGCGCTTCGCGATCTCCGTGACGGCAGCCATATCTTCTTCGGAGCTGGCGGGAAAACCTGCTTCGATGACGTCCACGCCGAGAGCCTCCAGCATTTCGGCGATCTCCAGCTTTTCGGACATGTTCATGCTGAAGCCGGGCGCCTGTTCGCCGTCCCGCAAAGTCGTATCCAGTATCAGAATGCGCTTTTTATCCATACCCTCGGTCGCTCTTTTCTCAAGTCATATGGTCAGTATACATGGTTTCGCCTTTTTTGTCAATCTCCGGCGGCCTTTTTCAGGCTCTGTTTTCCGCATGACGCAGAGAAAAGAGGAGATACTAAGAGCAAGTATTTTCCCGATACAAGGAGGGCAAACCATGAAAGCGTGCATCCTCGCCGGAGGCTCAGGCGTCCGTCTGCGTCCCCTGACCTGTACCCGTCCGAAGCCCATGATGACCCTTTTCGATCATCCCGTGCTGGAATACACTCTGACGGCGCTGAAATCCTGCGGCGTGGAGGAATGCCTCCTGACGCTGCTCTATCT
>CACYBP010000011.1 GCA_902772625.1 Oscillospiraceae bacterium | reverse complement strand
GGTGCGAAAGCACCCGGATGAGAGGGCGACCGTTATCCCGCCATCGTTTTTCGCAAAAAAGCGCGTCCCCGTTTGATCCGGGGACGCGCTTTTGCTCTCTTCAGAAAGGCGTTCAGCGCCGGGAAAATCAGTCTTTTCCGCCGGTCTCCTCGTAAAACTCGTCGAAGAGCTCCTTGTGGAGCGCCTCGAAAAGGGCGGGGCTTTTAAGACCGGCTTCCTTGCCGTCAAGCCTTCCCACCCGCTTCATGAGATCGCCGGAGTTGGTGACGAAGATCTCGTCGGCGTTCCGAAGCTCCTCCAGGGTGAAGGGCGTCTCGTATACCGGGATCCCCAGACGGCGGCAGGCCGCGATCAGGTGCGCCCGGACGGTGCCGGGCAGGATGAGGTTGTCAAGAGGGGCGGTGTGGAATTCCCCGTCCTTCAGAATGTGCACGTTGCTGTGGGCGCCTTCGGTCACGCGGTCGGGGGCACGGTAGAAGATGCTTTCATACGCCCCGGCGCGCTTCGCCTTTTCGGCCGCCATCACCGACGGGATCAGGTTCAGGGTCTTGATATTGCAATGGAGGAACCGGGTGTCCTCGGTGGTCACCGCCGCCACCGGAGTCTTGTCGCCGCCCGGCTTGCGCGGGGTCAGGGTGACCCACAGATTGGCCTTTCCCTCCGGAAAGGCGTGGGTGCGCTTGCCCCCGCCGCGGGTGATCTGGTAATAGACGAAAAGATCGCCGGTATCCATTTTCCGGACGAGATCCCGCAGGATCTCCTTCAGCTCCTCTTTCGACACCGGCGGCGTGATATCCAGCATGGAGGCGCTCCGGAAGAGCCTGTCCACGTGCTCGTCGAGACAGAAGATATGATAATTCCGGCAGAGCCCGGCGTCGTACACCCCGTCTCCGAACCAACTGACCCGGTCGCTCATGGGGACCTGCATCTCCGAAAGCTCGCCGATCCTGCCGTTGTAATAGCCCAGTTCCTTCATGTCAAAGTCCTTCCTTCTTCAAGAATTCTTCCAGCGAGGGCACCCTCGTCCCGTCCAGCATCCGGTCGGGCGAGGCCGCCAGCATGGATTTCAGGATCGCCTCCTCGGCGCATTCGCCCACGGCGCGGAAGGGGAGATCCATCAGATCCTCCTTCAGAACGCGCTGGGTCTCAAAGCCTTCGCCGTCGGGGACCCGGGGAGAGGTGGTAAAGCCCACGGCGATCTCGCCGCTGCCGTGGCCGATATAGGACCCGAGCCGCGCCATGCCAACTGAGGCGCGCCTCACCGCGCGCTTCAGCTGGCGGGCGGACAGAGGCAGATCGGTCCCGATGATCAGGATGATGCTCCCCTTGTCCGACGGGGCGATCCCCCGTGGAAGGGAAGTCAGACGGAAATCCTCCGCCGCGCCGTAATTGGTCTGCACCAGAACGCCGAGGGTGAAGACCTCGTCTCCGATCTCCAGAAGCCTTGAGGACGAGCCGATCCCGCCCTTCATGCCGTAGCACACCGTGCCGCGTCCGGCGCCCACCGCGCCTTCCTGAAAGTCGACCCCGGCGCTTTCGATTGCGGCGCGCACCTCTTTTTCGCCCACGGCGCGGCGGCGGATGTCCGAAAGGCCCGAATCGTTGCATTCGCACACCACCGGGTTCACCGAGGTCAGGGCGATCCCGTCCTTCCGACACCGGTCGATCATGTAGCCCACCATCGCGTCGTGCACCCGGCCCACGTTCAGGGTGGCGGTCAGGGCGATGGGCGTTTCCAGCGTGCCCAATTCGTCGAGCTGCACCAGCCCCTGGGTCTTTCCGTATCCGTTAAACACCGCCGAGGCGGCGGTCAGCTTGTGCGTAAAAGGATTTTCCGGGGTGGGGATCACCACCGTCACGCCGGTGTGCAGATCGCCCTCGTCCAGCGTGGCGTGCCCCACGGCGACGCCCGGCACGTCCGTGATCAGATTGCGCTTCCCGTGGGGAAGACGGCCGATGGAAAGCTCCATGATATTCTCCTTCCGGCCGCGGAGTGCTCCCGCGGTCACGGCTTTTATTCTATACCTCCTTCGGATGCTTGTCAATCGGAAAGAATTGTGATAAACTGCTATGGGACAGGAGCGCTTTTGCGCCGCCGGAGCCCTGGGGCGCTCCTCCGGTACAAAAGAAGACTCTGTTTGAAAGATCACAGGAGGACAAGAGCATGCGATACAAGTTTCCGAAGGACTTTCTCTGGGGCGTGGCGACCGCGTCGGCGCAGGTGGAGGGAGCCGCCTTTGAGGACGGCAAAAAGGCCACCATCTGGGATGCCTTCTGCCGGCTTCCCGGCACGATCCGGGACGGAAACGTGATGGACGTGACCTGCGACCAGTACCATCTTTACGAGAAGGATATCGCCCTGATGAAGGAAATGGGCGTCAAGAGCTACCGTTTTTCCTTCTCCTGGGCGCGCATCCTGCCCGACGGCACCGGCGAGGTCAACGAAAAGGGTTTGGAGTATTATCACAGGCTGATCAGATGTCTGAAGGAAAACGGCATCGTCCCCAACGCCACCATGTATCATTGGGATCTTCCTTACGCCCTCCAGCTCAAGGGCGGCTGGGGCAACCGGGACGCGGTGAAGTGGTTCACCGAATACGCGAACGTCCTTTTAGACAACTTCGGCCGGGATATCGATATCTGGGTCACCTTCAACGAGCCCATCGCCACCTGGGTGGGCTACGGTCTCGGCTCCTTCGCCCCCGGACTGAAGGACGAGAAATACGCCAGACAGGCGCTCCACAACCTTCTGGTCAGCCACGGGGAGGCGGTGAAGCTCTTCCGGGAAAAGAAGCTTGAAAACGCGAAGATCGGCGTGGTGGTGGACGTGTGGCGGCATTATCCCGCCCGCCCCGGAAACGCGGAGGACGAGGCCATGGCCCTCACCGCCAACGAGATCGCGGGCTTCGGATGGTTCCTTCATCCGCTGTTCCTCGGCGGCTACTCCGACGTCCTGACCGCCTACATGAAGGAAAAGGGCTTCACCCCCGAGATCAGAGAGGGCGATTTTGAGACCATTCGCCGGCCGGTGGACTTTTACGGCCTGAATTTCTACAACGGGCTTTACGACAACGCCGACGAGGCGCGCCGCGCCCGCGAGATCGCGGCCTCCGGCGGCAACTATCAGGAGCGTCCCGAGCAGCACCCCGAGGCGATCTATGATGTTCTTCACATGCTGGTGGAGAAGTACGGGATCCGGGTGCCGATCTACGTCACCGAAAACGGCCTGATCCAGATGGACGAGGAGAAAAAGCCGCGGGAGGCCTTCCTGGACGATCCCGAGCGCATCGCCTACCTCACCGAGGTTCTCAAGGCGATCCACAGAGCCATCGCGGACGGGATCGACGTGCGGGGCTATTACGTGTGGTCGCTTTTGGACAATTTCGAATGGAACGCCGGGTTCACCATGCGCTACGGCCTTTATCACACCGATTTCGAAACGCTGGAGCGCACGCCCAAGAAAAGCGCCGGCTGGTATAAAGACGTG
>CACYBP010000010.1 GCA_902772625.1 Oscillospiraceae bacterium | reverse complement strand
TCTCCGGTCTCGACGTGCAGGATGAATTTCAAGCCCGCGTTGGCGGCGGCCTGCCGCCGGAGGGTCTCGCGGTAGTATTCCAGGGGAATATCGATGTCGGTGAAGACCTCGATGTCCGGCCGCCAGTGGTGCACCGTTCCGGTGCCTTCGCCCCCGGCCGGCTCCTTGATCATGCCCTCCTTGCCCTTGACGGCGTTCTTGCCCTTCTTGAAATGCAGGGTGTAGAGAAATCCGTCGCGCCGGCTTTCCACGTCCATGAATTCCGACGAATACTGGGTGGCGCAGGAGCCGAGGCCGTTGAGCCCCAGAGAGTATTCATACCCTTCGCCGTCCAGCGTGTTGTATTTCCCGCCGGCGTAAAGCTCGCAGTACACCAGCTCCCAGTTGTATTTTTTCTCGTTGGGGTTCCAGTCCACCGGCACGCCGCGGCCGTGATCCTCCACGCGGATGGATTTGTCGAGATACCGGGTCACCTCGATGGTGGAGCCGTATCCCTCCCGCGCCTCGTCCACGGAGTTGGACAGGATCTCAAAAAATGCGTGCTCGCATCCGTCCAGACCGTCAGATCCGAAGATGACGCCCGGGCGCTTGCGCACGCGGTCGGCGCCCTTCAGGGCGACGATGCTTTCGTTGCCGTATCCCGCGCCCTTCGGCGCGGTCTCTTTTTTCTGAGCCATTCCGGCCCTCCTTACTTGCTTTTTCAAAAGGCCTGCCCGCCCGGGGCGGGAGTGCCTCCGGTTTTATCCCACAACAGGTCGTTCCAATCTGTTATACTATATACCAAATATGGGATTTTGTCAAATCCTGCCTCTGAAGCTCTCCCGTACGGGGGAAAAGGGGCGGGATCCCGGGCGGAGAAGCGCGGGAAAAAGCCCTTTCTCTTTTCCCGCGGCCTTGACAAAACCCTTCCCGGAGGATATACTTTGAATGGATGAAGACCTTTTCGGGAGAGGGAATATGCTTGTTAAGATCCTGATTCAGGCGGTGGGGATCGTCGCCATGGCGATCAACAGCCTGTCGTTTCAGCGCCCCACGCAAAAGGGGATCCTTAGGATGCAGCTGGTAAGCTCGCTGCTCTTCGCCTTTCACTTCACCATGATCGGCGCGATCACCGGCGGGATCCTCAACGCCATCGGCGCCTGCCGCGCCGTGGTTTACGGCAACCGGGACAAAAAATGGGCCAGAAGCCGCTGGTGGCTCCCGCTTTTCATCGCGCTGTATCTCGCGGCCTACGTCCTGACCTTCACGGTCTTTGGTAAGGAGCCGACGCCGGGAAACCTCGCGCTGGAGTTCCTGCCGGTGGTGGGCATGACCGTGACCAATATCTCGTTCCTTCTGGATAACGAGCGGAAGCTGCGCGCCCTGGCGCTGGTCAATTCTCCGCTCTGGATGGTCTACAACGGCATCAACAGATCCATCGGCGGCACCGTGACCGAGATCATTTCCCTGATCTCGGTGATCATCGCGGTGATCCGCTTCGACGTCAGAAAGGGCGACCGGAAGAAGAACGGCCGCGGGGAGGAAAAGCATGAAGGATCCTGAATTTTCCTTTGCGGATGGTTTCCTCGCGGAAGAGGGGACCATCGGGGAAAAGATCGCCGCGGGTCTGAAATCGGCCGCGGCGGGCATGCCCCTGCGCTTTACCGGGAACGGGCTCTTCGCCGAGGCCCCCATGCGCGAGCTCCCGGTGACGACCAAATTCGACGTGGGCCTCGCCCTGGATCCTGAGCGCGTTCCCGAAGAGCTTCGGGAAAGGCTTGCGCCCTGGGAGACCGGCCCCATGATCGACGCGACCCGCACCGGGGAGGAAAGAAACGCCGACGCCGAAAAGCTCTGCTGGGGCGGCGGCTGGGGCGGACACTCCAACCCCGCCTACGACATGCTCCTCACCCTGGGGACCCGGGGCCTCCGGGAGCGGATCGCCCTTTATGAAAGACTGAATCCCGGGAAAGAAAGCTTTTACCGGGGACTGAAAATGGCTCTGGACGCCCTGGAGATCCTGGCCTCGCGCGCGTCGCGCGAGGCGGAGGAGCATGCGAAGAACGCCCCGGAGGAGGAAAGGGAGAATCTTTTAAGGCTTTCCCGGGCGCTTTCCCATGCGCCGAAGGAGCCGGCCGGGGATTTCCACGAGGCGGCGGCCGCCTTCTGGCTGGTCTTCACCTTCGACGGGGTGGATTCGCCGGGCAGATTCGACCAGTTCATGTTCCCCGCCTATCAGAGAAGCGATCCCCGGGACGCGCGGCGGGTGATGGAAGCTCTGTGGGAGGAATTTTACCGCACCAGGACCTGGAACCTCTGCCTCTCGGGAAGCGACGAAGACTGGCGCGATGAGACTAACGACCTGACCTATCTGATCCTGGACGTGGCGGCGAAGGCGAAATACAACACCCCGAATATCACCCTGCGCGTGCACCGGAACACCCCGGACGAGCTCTACAAGGCGGCGGCGAAGACCCTGGCCACCGGCATCGGCATGCCCGCGCTCTATAACGACGAGACGGTGGTCCCGGCCCTGGAGGCGCTGGGGATCCCCCGGGTGGACGCGCACCGGTACTGCATGAACGGGTGCAACCAGATCGACATCATGGGCAAATCGCACATGGGTCTTGAGGACGGGGAGGTCTCGCTGATCAAGTGCGTGGAGCTGGCGCTGAACGGCGGCAGAAGCCTTCTCACCGGAAAGCTTCTCGGCGTGGAGACTCCCGAAAGCTTTGAAAGCTTCGAGGAAGTGATGGACGCCTACAAAAGACAGGTGGAGCACGCCGCCGATCTTGCGATCTCCATGGCGAACAAGGCCCAGGAGGTGCGCGGGACGCGGGCCACGAATCCGCTCCGCTCCAACCTGATCCTGGGATGCGTGGAAAAGGGCGCCGATTACCGGGCGGGCGGCCCCCTGTACAACCACGGTCAGATCCTGACCGAGGGGCTTGCCGACGCGGCCGATTCGCTCGCGGCCATCCGGCACCTGGTGTTTGAAAAGAAAGAGGTCTCCATGGAGCGCCTGCTCCGGGCGATCCGCACCGACTTCGAGGGGGAGGAGGTCCTCCGGCAGAAGCTGCGCTCCGACGTGAAGTTCGGCAACGACGACGACCGCACCGATCTTCTCGCGAAGGAGATCTACGAGCATTTCTTCCGCTATCTCCTCACGAAGCGCACCTGGCGCGGCGGCATCTACGGCGGCGGACTTTCCACCTTCAACCGCACGGCCGATTACGGCTCTCACACCGGGGCTTCGGCCAACGGGCGGAAAAACCGGGACGTCTTCCTGGCCGACAGCCTCGGGGCCGAGCCCGGCTGCGACGTGAAGGGACCCACCGCGGCGCTGCTCTCGGCGGCGAAATACGACCAGACCCTGGCCAAGAGCGGACTCGTGATGAATATCAAATTCGCAAAAGAACTCTTTGCCTCCGAGCGCGGGGAGGAAAACTTCATCCGGCTCTGGAAGACCTATTTTGAAAAGGGCGGACAGCAGCTCTCGGTGAACGTGGTATCCCGCGAGGAACTTCTGGACGCGAAGGAGCATCCCGAAAGGCACCGGGACCTGATCGTCCGGGTGGGCGGATATTCCGAGTATTTCTGGAAGCTGCCCGAGGGCCTTCAGGACAATATCATCCGCCGGAACGCCTTCGAGGTGTGACGCGGAATCGACGTCCGGAATCCGACGCGAAAAAACCGCCGGGCGTGTCCGGCGGTTTTCCTTTACAAAAGGCGTGGGGGTTTGGCCTTGACTTTCTCGCCTCTCTTTGCGATAATGAGGGGTGAAAAAACGAAGAACGGGGCGAAGGGAGGAAAAGAGCGGTGAAAAGAAAAAAGAGGCTGAGCCTGACGGCGGAAGGCGGGATCCTTTTCGGGGTCCTGATGCTGGTGGCGGTGATCGCCCTGACGGTGGCGCTGTTTTCCAACCCGCCCGGCTCCTCCTACGACAAGGACACCGGGTCGGGAAAGGTCTGGGCCGAAGTCCTGACCGACGCCGATCACGCGAAGCTCGGAAGGCTTCCGGAAACCGGGGAAGAGCCCTGAAAATACGAAGGAGCGGGACGGCGGGCCGTCCCGCCCGCCGCGTGAGGCGACGTGATTTGCATACAGAAAATCCGAAAGGTCGAAGGAGAGACCCATGATCCCGGAAAAGAACAATCAGCTGGTTTTGCCCTCGGTGATGTCGCTGGCCGTGCCCATCGCCGTGGAGACGCTGCTGCGCAATCTGATCAACACCATGAACGTCTTTCTGCTGTCAGGCTATTCCGACGAGGCGGCGTCGGGCGTGGGGGTCGCCAATCAGGTGATCAACATCGTCCTGATGTTTTCCATGGCCATCTCGGTGGGCGCGTCGGTGATCGTCAACCACGATCTCGGCGCGGGCAGACGCGATATGGCCTCGGTCTCGGCCATGAATTCCCTTTCGGTGGCCTTCCTGTTCGGAGCGGGGGTCAGCCTCTTCCTCTTCTTCACCGCGGGGCCCCTGATGAGCGCGGTGGGTCTCACCGGCGCCACCTACGAATACGCGGTCTCCTATCTGACCGTGGCGGGACTCAGCGCCGGGTTCCTCTCGCTTTCCCAGGTGCTTTCCACCATCTTCCGGTCCTATAAGAACGCAAGGCTTTCGATGCTGGTGATCACCGCGGTCAACGCGATCAACCTGCTTTTCACCCATCTTTCCATCCGATTCGAATCCCGGCTCCCCTTCGGCGCGGTCACCGGCGTGGGGCTTTCCAAGCTTATCTGTGAGATCCTGGGCGTTCTGATCCTGGGCGCGCTGATGATCCGGCTCGGCTACGGCTTCTCGCTTTACAACGCCTTCCATTTCGACGGCAAGCGGGTGAAGGAGCTGTTTTCGGTGGGGGCTTCGGCCTCGGCGGAGAGTCTCTCCTATAACATCGGCACCCTTCTCACCACCAGCTTCATCGCCAAATCCAGCCTCGGCGCCCTGGCGCTTTCGGCCAAGGTGTACGTGGGCACCGTCAATCCCTACGAGCAGGTCTTCGGCAACGCCCTCGGCCAGTCGGGGCAGATCATCGCGGGCAAGCTGATCGGCGCCGGAGAATACGACGAGGCGCAGAAACGGGTCAACAAGCTCTGGAAGTTCCTTATGATCTCCAACGTCGCCTCTTCGCTTCTGCTTTATATCTTCCACAAGCCCATCATCGGGCTTTTCACCGACGACCCGCAGATCATCGCCATGACCGGGCCGCTGTTCCTTCTGGAGATCGTGATCAACGCCTCCCGCACGCTGAACCATTGCTTCAACTCCGGCAACCGCGCGGCGGGATACGTGTTCTGGCCGGCGATGGTGGCCCTGGGATCGCTCTGGGCGATCTACGTGGGCTGCGGCTATCTCTTCTGCAACGTCCTGGGTCTGGGCATCACCGGCATCTGGATCGCCATGGCGACCGACGAGACCACCCGCGGCCTCACCACGGGCATCCTGTGGCTTACGAAAAAATGGCAGAAAAAATACCGCTCCTCCCCTGCGGGGAAGAGCGGAGGGGATCAGGCTCTGGGCTCGTGATCCCGGTAATCCTTCATAAAGTCCTCTATGATCTTCCGGCCTTCTTCTTCGTCGGGCTCGTCGGGGGAAACGCCCTGCCGCTTCGCCAGCCGGATCAGCCGGAAAAGAAAGAAACCGGAGACCAGAAGAAGGGCGAGAAGCAGAAGAAGATAAGCCCACCACGCAATCCTTCCGCCGCCTGAAAGTACCAGAGAGGCGTAAAGAAACCCGAGAGAAGAGGGAAGAGACAAAAGCCGGAGATATTCCGAAAGAGCCTCCTGCGCCCCGGGCAAAGCCCGGGCGGGAAGCGGCAGCTTGAATTCCAGCCGCCTTGCCCGGAGGGACGCAAGAAAAAGAAGAAGCCACAGGATCAGCGAAAGCGCCGGCAGATAGAGAAGCATCGGCTTTCCCACGCCGCTTTCGGGCAGGACCTCCGGCAGAGAGGGGTAACGGAAAAGAGTCAGGCCGAGCCCCAGAAGAGAGCAAAGGGCCGAAAGCACAAGGGCGCAAAGCCCCCAAACGCTTTTACGCATCGGTTTCTCCCCCTTCCAGCCTCTTTGCCTCCTCCGCCCGGAGAAGGGCGCCGGTGATCTCGTCCAGATCGCCGTTCAGCACCGCGTCGAGCTTATAAAGCGTCAGGTTGATCCGGTGATCGGTGACCCGGCTCTGCGGATAATTATAAGTACGGATCCGTTCGCTGCGGTCGCCGGTGCCCACCTGGCTTTTCCGCTCGGCGGAGATCTCGGATTCCTTTTCGGACTGCGCGCGCTCCAGAAGGCGGGAGCGAAGGATCTTCATGGCGCGGTCCTTGTTTTTATATTGGCTGCGTTCATCCTGGCATTCCACCACAAGCCCCGTGGGCAGGTGGGTGATGCGGATGGCCGATTCGGTCTTGTTGACGTGCTGGCCCCCCGCGCCGCTGGAGCGGAAGGTGTCGATCTGAAGCTCGGAGGGATCGATGGCCACGTCCACCTCTTCGGCCTCGGGAAGCACCGCCACCGTCACGGTGGAGGTGTGGATGCGTCCGGCCGCCTCGGTCTCGGGCACCCTTTGCACCCGGTGGACGCCGCTTTCGTATTTCAGGCGGGAAAAGGCGCCGCGCCCCTCCACCAGAAACACGATCTCTTTCAGCCCGCCGAGCTCGGTCTCGTTCCGGCTCAGGGTTTCGATCTTCCATCCCTTTTTGTCGGCGTACATGCCGTACATCCGGTAAAGCACCGCGGCGAAAAGCGCCGCCTCGGCGCCTCCGGCGCCGCCGCGGATCTCCACGATGACGTTTTTTTCCTCGTCGGGATCCTTCGGCAGAAGCAGAAGGCGAAGCTCTTCTTCCAGCCTTCCGGTCTCTTCCCGGGCGGCTCTGATCTCCTCTTCGGCGAGAAGGCGAAGCTCCCCGTCCTCCTCACCCAGAAGCAGGGAAGCCTCCTCCGCCCTTTTTTCGGCGGCCAGGAGCTTGTGGCAGCATTCGGCCGCGGGGGCGATCTCCTTAAGCTCCCGCCGGAGCTTTGCCGAAAGGGCGGGATCCCGGAATACCTCCGGGGAGGAGAGCCTGGACAGAAGCTCCCGGCTGCGGGTCTCGATCTCCCGGATCCGGTCGCGCATGGTCACCGGCTCCTCTCAGCGCCGTCGATGAAGGCGACGGTGCGCTCGATGGAGGAACGGGCCGCCTCTCCCAGGGGCTTGCCCGCGTTGCGGTGGTCGAAGCTCAGGCAGAAGGCGTCCGCGTCGTTGCGGAGCGATTCGGCGTAACGGCGGGAGACCGGCAGGATGTCGGTGAGAAATTCCTGAAAGGCCTTCTTGCCGAAGAGCTTTCCCTCGGCCGCCGAAACGAAGCGGGTGAGATGGGGCAGACAGTAAAATTCCTGCGCCATGGCAAGCTCCCGGAATTCCGGATCGGACTTCCACATGTGCACGGCGTTGGTGTAAAAATGCTTCATGACGTTCTCCACGTGGTCGCAGACGTAGCAGGTGGAGGAGGTCTTTCTGAGAAGATCGGCGTATTTGCCGGGGTTCATGCGCGGATTGGCCAGCGCCTTGCCGGAGACGAAATCCTCCGAAAGTACGGTGTGCAGCAGCTCCTCAAGGTGCGTCGTGGTCATCAGTCCCAGGGAAAGCCGGTTCTTCAGATGCCTCAGGCCGTTATAGTGCCTTTCACAGAAGCCCAGCTCGTTGGAGCGCGCCCGCTCGTGAGGCTCCATCATCGCGCCGCCCAGGGCGTAGTCCAGAGACTGCTCCTCGGTGATCCTGTAAAGGCGGCAGAAGGGGCAGCCGTCCTTTTCCCGGAAGGCCTCGTTGATGGGGATGGTATAAATCGTCTCTTTCATGGGATCGACTTCCTTTATCGTATTCCGGAGGAACGCCCGGATCCGCCGGGAAAACCGCGGCGCGGAAAAACGGCGTTTCGGAGGTTTCACGAAATGATCTTATCCTGATTATATCACAGTTCGGCGCGTGAAGCAAGCCGGGGGAAGGCCCCGCGCGCATCACCGGAGAGGAGAAAAAAGAGATGGAAAAGCTGGTATTCCTTACCCGGGAGGACGCGTGGTCCTTCGCCATGGGGGAGCTGGGGGCTCTTTCCGGCGTGCGCGTCGTCTCGCTGGCTCCCGGCGCGGGGCTCCTTCTGGGGGAGGGGGACCTCACGGAGAGAGTGAACGCGCTTTCGCCGCTTTTCATCCGGCATATCCACCCGGCGGAGCGCGTGATCGCCTCGATGGATGCGCTTCCCGCCGCGGCGGAGGAGCTGACCCGGGATTATTCCGGAAAGAAGCTCGCGGTGCACGCCGTGGATCTCACCGGGGAGAGGGGAGAAGGGGCGATCCTGGCCGCTCTTCTGGATTCTCCGGCGATCGGACGCTTCGAGACCGGCCCCGAAGAGGAGACGGTCCTTTCGGCGACGCGCGCGAAGGACGGCATTTATCTCGGCCTTTCAAAAAGCCGGGACATGCTCTCCCCCCGGGCCGGGGGGATCTACCGGTACGCCATGACCCCGGAGACGGTCAGCCGCGCGGCCTTCAAGCTGACCGAGGTCTTCGACCGGCTCCCGCTTCCCGCGCCGCGCGAGGCCCTGGATCTCGGGGCGGCGCCGGGCGGATGGACGCGGGTGCTTCTGGAAAGGGGGGCGCGCGTCACGGCGGTGGACCCGGCGAAGCTGGATCCCCGGGTGGAAGACGATCCCCGTGTGACCCATTACCGGGGCCTTTCCCAGGATTATCTGAAGGAAGCCGGGGACAAAAGCTTTGATTATCTGGTCAACGACATGCGCATGGACGCCCGGGAAAGCGTGCGCGTCACGCTGGAGGCTCTGCCGCTTCTGAAAAGCGGCGGGATCCTGGTGATCACCCTGAAGCTTCCCGAAAAGGGAAGTCTGAAAAGGGCGCGGGACGCCATGGCACTCCTCCGGGAGGAGGTCGGGATCCTCTTTGCGCGCCAGCTCTATCACAACCGGTCGGAGATCACCTGCGTGGGTAAAAAGCCGTGACGGAAAAAGGAGGAGACCGGAGATGAAGAAGACGGTCCGGATCGGAAGGGTCACGGTGGAAGGGTACGCCTCCCTCGCGCCCATGGCGGGGTACGGCGACGCGGCCTTCAGAAGCGTCTGCCGGGAGATGGGGGCCGCCCTGACCGTGTCCGAAATGGTGTCGGCCAAGGGGCTGGTGTACGGCGGATCGGTATCGAAGACCCGGGAATTGATGCTCCCCTTTGAAAACGAGGGCCCCTACGCGGTCCAGCTCTTCGGAAGCGAGCCGGAGATCATGGCGGAAGGGGCGCGGATCGCCTTTGAGACCGCGAAGCCCGACCTGATCGATATCAATATGGGGTGCCCGGTGCCGAAGGTGGCCTCCAACGGCGAAGGCAGCGCCCTGATGAGGGAGCCCTTGAAGATCGGGAAGATCGTCCGGGCGGTGAAGGACGCGGTTCCCTGCCCGGTGACGGTGAAGATGCGGCTCGGCTGGGACCGGGATTCGATCAACGCGCCGGAATGCGCGAAGATCGCCGAAGCCTCCGGCGCGGCTTTTCTCACCGTGCACGGGCGCACCCGGGACGCCTTCTATACCGGGAAATCGGATCCTTCGGAGATCGCGAAGGTGGTGAGGGCGGTGGCGATCCCGGTGGCGGCCAACGGGGACGTGGTCACCGGCGCGGACGCCCGCAGGCTTTACGAGGAGACCGGCGCCGCCCTGGTGGCGGTGGGAAGAGGAGCTCTCGGCAATCCGTTTCTCTTCCGGGAGATCGAGGCTGTGATGGAAAACAGGGAGTTTACTTCTCCCGCGATTCATGATAAAATAGCCGTGTTGAAAAGACAGGTCCTCCGCGCCCTGGACCGCAAGGGGGAATATACCGCCCTGCGGGAGGCGAGGCCTCACGCCATGTTCGCCGTCAAGGGCCTTCGCGGCGCCTCCCGGCTGAAGGAAGAGGCGGCGGGGCTTGAAACGCTGGAGGATCTCGACCGGTTTATCGAAAAGATCGGGTCTCTTTATCCGTGACGGCGCGCGGAAAAGAGCCGAAAGGGGGGGAAAATCGGAAGATGCTGAAGGACGAGGAACAGCTTGTCGCCCGAATCAGAGCCGGCGACGAGACGGCCTTTGCCGCCCTGATGGAAGACAATGAAAAGATGGTCTTCAACGTGGCCCTGCGCTACACCAGAAATTACGACGACTCTTCCGACGTGACCCAGGAGGTCTTCATCAAGGCCTACCGTTCCATCGAAAGCTTCAAGGGGGACTCCAAGCTTTCCACCTGGCTTTACCGGATCACGGTGAACGTGTGTCTGGACTTTCAGAGGAAAAACAAGCTCCATCTCCGCTCTACCCAGGAATTGACCGGGGAAAACGAGGACGGCGAGCCCTTCGAGCTTCCGATCCCGGACTATTCTTACCACCCGGACACCCTGGCCGAGCAGAACGAGCTGCGGGAGGCCATTCTGTCGGCCATCGATTCGCTCCCGCCGTCGTCCCGGGAGATCGTGGTGATGCGGGACATCAACGGCATGAGCTACAACGAGATCGCCGACGCCCTGCATATCGAGCTCGGCACGGTGCGCTCGCGCCTGGCCAGGGCCAGAATCCGCCTGCGCAACAAGCTTGTGAAAATGATCTGATTTCTTTCAGATAGAGACGGAACTAACCGCGCGATTTCGCGTCAAAAGCAATGAAATCAAAAAGACTGAAAGAAAGGAGGCATACGCGTGGAGGCGAAGAAGGATCCCGGGATCTGCAGGGAATTCATTCTGATCATGCAGGCGTCGCTGGACGGCGCCGCGCCCGCTGAGGAAGAAAAAGCCCTTCAAAGCCACATGGAGCACTGCGAAAGCTGCCGGACGCTTTACCGGGAGCTTCGGGAGATCAAAAAGGCCGTGGCTTCCGCCGCGGCGGAGCCTCCTTCCGATCTGAAAGAGCAGGTGCTGGAACGCCTGAAGGAGGAAAACCGGAGTCTTTCGGTGGAAAAGGTCCGGAAAAACAAGAGCCGTAAAAGGATCATCGGCTTCGTGCTCGGCGCGGCCGCTCTTCTGACCCTGGGATTTGTCGGGATCGACAAGCTCGGCCTTCTCCGGGCGGGAAGCCTGACGTCCAAGAGCGCCGATTCCTTTGAGCTTCAGAGCTTCGCCCCCGCCGCGGAGGACGCCCTGCCGGAAGCCTATCTGGAGGAAAACAAAAGCGCGGTCATGACCGGCAGGACAGGCGGAGAGAGCGATTCCGACGCCTTCACAGGCGAGGACGGCGCGGTATACGAAGAGGAGCTTGAAAGCGAAAGCGCGGTTCCCCCGACGATCGCAGAAACGGCGCCGCGGGAAGAAGGAGAAAACGAGAGCGAAAGCAGCGAAGACATGGATCCCCACCTGGATCTCCGGGAATGGGCCCTCTTGAGGGTGGAAGGAATTCTGGAAGCCTCGGACGTCACCGGAGCCTATAACGAGGTGATCTATCTCCAGGTCGACCGGTTCCCGCATGTCGACGCCCTGTATTTTGACGGCTACGGCGGCGTAGGCGTATATGAAACCGAGGATTACGCGGATTTCGTCACCGCGAACGAACTCCGGGCCACCGGCATCCAGTACGAGCTGACCCCCGAGGAGATCGCGGAGAGCATCCTTTATCACGCGGGAAAGAAGACCCTTCTCATACTGGAAAGACCCTCTTAAGACCGGAAAGACTCTTTTAAAGCAGGAAAGACCCTTCTAAAACCGGAAAGGCCAAATTAAGGCCGGAAAGACGTATCCGACCCCGGGGAGCGCTTTCCGGCGCGGCAGGAAATCCAATTTCCGTAAAAGGAGAGAATAAAGATGGCAAACGAGATCATCAAAGGCGCGTCCTTCCACCACGTCGCCCTCCGGGCCGACGATTTCGACGGGACCCTGGCGTTCTATCAGGCGCTGGGCTTCAAGCTCTTCCGGTATTGGGGCGAGGGCGACAAGCGCGCCGCCATGCTGGATATCGGAAGCGGAGAGTATTTCGAGGTCTTCGCCGGAGGCAAGGGAGAAACGCCCTATGGCCGGTATTTCCATCTGGCGCTCCGGGTGGATTCCTGTGACGAGGCCTTCCGCGCCGCGCTTGCGGCCGGGGCCGGGGAAAAGG
Organism: Oscillospiraceae bacterium; assembly: GCA_902772625.1. Classification (GTDB taxonomy): domain Bacteria; phylum Bacillota; class Clostridia; order Oscillospirales; family QAMX01; genus RUG11797. Next base: position 2,574 of record CACYBP010000010.1, on the reverse strand, counting down.
AAGCTCCCCACGACGTTGACATTCCCTCGAAGCCTGAGATCTATCCGGTCCGGATCGCTTTCGTCTTCGGGCCGAACGGCGAGGAGATCGAATTCTTCGAGATCAGAAAGTGATCCCCGGAAAAAGAAAAGAACCCTGAAACGAAAAAGCGCCGCATCCCGTGGGATGCGGCGCTTTCATGCTTAATAGGCGCGGGGAAGAAAAGACTTAGAGGACCGAGAACTTATAGCAGGTGGTGTAGTGATACACGTCGCCCGGACGCAGGACCGGAGAGGGGAAGTGCGCGTGGTTCGGGGCGTCGGGGAAGTTCTGGGTCTCCAGGCACAGGGCGTGGCGCTTGTCGTTCGGGACGCCGCCCTTGCCGCGGGCGCCGGTGAGGAAGTTCGCGGAATAGAACTGCACGCCCGGCTGATCGGTATAGACCTCCATCCGGCGGCCGGCGCTCTTGTCCTCCACCACGGCGGCCTCTTTCATCACGCGATCCCAGCCCAGGACGAAGTTATGGTCGTATCCGCCGGCCCAGACGATCTGCTGATGGGCGTCGTCGATGCCGTCGCCGATGCGGGTGAGCTTGCGCAGATCGAACACGGTGCCGTCCACCGGCATGAGGTTGCCGAGGGGGATGCTGCCCGCGTCGGTCTCGGTGATATAATCGGCGTTGATCTTGATCTCCTCGTCTTCGATGCTGTTCGCGCCCGAACCGGACAGATTGAAGTAGGAGTGGTTGGTGAGATTGATGACGGTGGTCTTGTCGGTGGTCGCCTTGTAATCCAGAGAGAAGGCGTTGTCGTCGGAAAGCCGGTAGGTGATGGTGACGTCAAGCTTGCCGGGGTACCCCTCCTCCATATCCGCGGCGGTGTAGGAGAAGATCAGGGCGTCGCCTTCGATCCGGGAGGCCCAGACCTTGGCGTTGAAGCCCTCGATGCCGCCGTGCAGGGCGTTTTCGCCGTTGTTGATGGGAAGGGAGTAGGTCACGCCGTCCAGGGTGAATTTGCCTTTGCCGATGCGGTTGCCGTACCGGCCGATGGCCGCGCCGAGATAGCCCTCGCCCTTTTCATACCCCGCCACGTCGTCGTAGCCCAGCACCACGTCCTCAAAGCCTCTCTTGCCGGGGGCTTTGATCACGCGGATGATGCAGCCGTAGTCCAGCACCTCGACTTCCATGCCGTTCGCATTGGAAAGGGTGAAGGAATGCACCTCGCGCCCGTCGGAGGTTTTGCCGAAGAGACCGTTATTCCTGATTGCCATGGGAAAAACCTTCCTTTCATCGTCTGTCTTTTTGCCGCCGGACACGTCCGGCGAAAGCTTTGTCTTTATTATACACGCTCCCCTTCGCCTTGGCAAGTGAAAAGAAGCGCCGCCGGGGGACAAAAGGCTCAGCCTTTTTTGTGAAGCGAAAGAAGCATCACGGTGTTGGGCCGCACCGAAAGGACGTGCGCGCCGCGCTCTCCGGTGAAGAGCTCGAAGGACACCGGCTCCAGGGCGTGATCTTTATCCAGGATCCGGTATTCGACCTCCACGCCCTCTGAAGAGGAAAAGCCCGACCAGTCAAACCGGATCTCCTCGGGCGTATCCTCCGGGCTTCCCCCGTCGATGGACTCCCCGTCCCGGTAGAAGGAGGCGAGGATCGCGGCGTTCTTTCCCTCCTCGTCCTTCGCGGCCAGGACGTGGAGCTCCGCGTCGTCAGAGGAGGAGGAAGCCTCGGTTCCGAGCCGGTAAAGATCCCGGAATCCGATCATGGACCAGTAGGCGGGAAGAGGCTTCCGGGAATAGGAATAGAGATCGAACAGGCCGTTCCAGGTGGTGCCGAGCCGGGCGTCGTAATACATAAAGTGATCCATGGGCGATTTCTGCGCCTCGATCATGGCGCCCGCGGCGAAGGCCGCGCCTTTACAGGACGAAATGACCCGGTGGGAGTAGACGACGTCCTCCCGGGGAAGCCAGGAGCGCACGTAGTTCCATTCGTTCAGGATCACCTCGGCGTTCTTATACCCGAAACGGTCCAGAAGAGCCCGCGCCTTGCGCGCGTCGTTTCCGTAATCGGCGGGTTCCCGGGCGTACCGGTGGAAAGAGAAGAAATCGAGAGGGGCCGGGTCCCCGGGATCCCGGGTCAGATAGCGGAAGAAGCCCTCCAGAAAAGCCTCGGAATGGACCGAGGTCACGGCGGGTCCGCCGATCTTCAGATCAGGGAAGCATTTTTTCAGATGCCGGGCGGCAATATCGTAGAGCGGATAAAACGCCTCGTTTTCCCCTTCCCAGCATTGGGGATGCAGATCGGGCTCGTTCCAGATCTCCCAGTATTCGATGCCGTAGGCGTGTCCGTTCGCCCAGCCCTGATTCATATGGCGGATGATATGCTCGCAGATCCGGGCCCACTTTTCGTAATCGGCGGGCGGGAGAGAGCCGTAGCGCTTGGATTCGTGCTCGATCTTGTTGCCGAGGCGGTAAAAGACCTTCGTGCCGGCGCTGAGGATGCTTTCCATATACTCGTCGGTCAGATCGAAATCGTAGGAGGCGGGGTCGTTCTCGTCCTTTGAAAAATCGGGGAAAATGTTCATGATATCCACGGTGTGC
>CACYBP010000009.1 GCA_902772625.1 Oscillospiraceae bacterium | reverse complement strand
GGCCATGCCGCCCATCTGAGCGCCGCCCTTCACCAGGACGAAGCCGCCGGACACCGTTACGTTTCCGTTGGAATCCAACCCGTCGGTATCGCCCGAGGGGGTCTCCACCTCCAGATAGCCGCCGGTGACGTTGATCAGGGGAGCCGAGGCGCCGGAGGAGGCGTTCACGCCGTCGTCATCGGCCGAAACGAAGGTTTCGCCGCCCGCGATCGTCACCACGTTGCCCTCCAGACCCTCGTGGGAGTCCGCGATCTTTACGGTGCCGCCCGAGATGGTCAGCTCTCCGTCGGCGTGGATCCCGTCGTCGCCCGAGGAGACGATCACCGTACCGCCTGAAACCGTGACGTTTCCGGTGGAGGTCTCTCCGTTTTCAAGCGCTTCCCCGCCGTTGGCGTGGACGCCGTCGTCGGCGCTTTTCACGCTGACCGTTCCCGCCTCGATCAGGACCGCGTTTTCGGCCTTGATCCCTTTTTCGGAGCTCGCGTCGCCCGCCGCGGTGTAGGAAGAAAGCGAGCCGGTCGTCACGTTGAGGACGGTGCTCCCCTCCTCCCCGGTGATCTCGACGTTATAGGCGGCGCTGATGCCGTCGTCGGCCGCGTAGATATCCACCTGACCCGAAAGGATCGAGACGGTGCCGCGCTGATTGCCCTTGTCTGAAACGTCGCTGTTTTTTGTTTTGATCCCGTCGGCGCCGGTGGAGATCACCATCAGGTTCCCGGATTTCACCGTGACCGAGTCGTTGCCCTTCAGGGCGACGCCGGGAGAGGTGACCTTCAGAGTGACGTTTTTGATCACCAGATCGTCCTTGGACTTGACGCCGTTATCATAGGTCGAGGTGACGATCAGCGTACCCTTCCCGGTGAGATGCAGGTCGGCGTCCGACCAGATCGCGGCGTTTTCTTCCTCCTCTTCCCCGCTTACCGAGCCGGTGCGGAGATCACTTACCGTGTTGTAGGTCCCCTCCTCGGATTTCACCGTCGCCTCTCCCGCGCTGATGACGGCGATGGGAGCGGCGGAGGAATTCGTGATCGACGCGCCCGAAAGGATCAGGACGACCTCGTCTTCTTCCCCGGCCTCGATCAGGATCCGCCCCTCCTCCAGAACGCCCGAGGCGATGTACTCCCCGGCGGAGGAAATCGTATAGACGCCGTTTTCCCCGCTGACCGTCCCGTCAGACGAGGAGAGGGTGAAATCTCCGGCGGCTTTTTCGCTCTCGCTTTCGGGGTCTTGCAGAGTCTCCCCGGCGACAAGCGACGAAAGATCGGTCTCCGAAACGCTTCCGGAATTCCCGCCGGAGGTTCCCGCGCTTCCGCTCCCGGAAGACGAGCAGGAGGCAAGCGCCAGAAGCAGGCTCCCCGAAAGCAGGAATGACGTGATCGTGTTCTGTATTTTCATGAAAGTTCCCTCTTTTCTAATGGATTTGATCCGCCGGGCGGGAAGGTGAAGCGTCTTCTCCCTCCCGGTTTCTGATGAGATCATACCCCCCGCGGCTTAAAAAGCTCTTAAAGTCCCGCCTCTTTTCCGCTTTTTTCTTCGGCTTTTATCTCCGGTTTCGCCTGACTTCACGGACGGGAGAAGGCCCGGAACGCAAAAAAGCCCCCGCGGCGGACGCCGCGGGGGCTTTCGGCTTTTTACTTGATCTTACTTCACTTCGACGGTGGCGCCGGCTTCCTCGAGCTTCTTCTTGAGGGCTTCGGCATCGTCGGCGGACAGACCGGTCTTGATGGCCTTGGGGGCGCCGTCAACCAGGTCCTTGGCTTCCTTCAGGCCCAGGCCGGTGGCTTCGCGGACAGCCTTGATAACGGCGATCTTCTGGGAACCGGCTTCGGTCAGAACGACGTCAAACTCGGTCTTCTCTTCCTCGGCGGGAGCAGCGGCGGCAGCGGCGGCCGGAGCAGCGGCGACGGCCACGGGAGCGGCGGCGGAAACGCCGAATTCGTCTTCCAGAGCGTGCACGAGCTCGGAGAGTTCGAGAACGGTAAGAGCCTTAACTTCTTCGATGAGAGCAGTGATCTTTTCGCTTGCCATGATTTTTTCCTCCAATAATCGTTTTTTTCAGCAGACCTTAAGCAGCCTCTTCGGACTTCTTGTCTGCAATCGCCTTGAGTGCGGCGGCGAGACCGCGAATGTTGCCGTTGAGCACGTTGACAAAGCCGGTGATCGGGGCGTTGAAGCCGCCCAGGACCTGCGCCAGAAGGACTTCCTTGGACGGAAGGCTTGCAAGAGCCTTCACGCCTTCCTCGTCGATCACTTTGCCGTCCACGAAGCCGCCCTTGATCCCAAAGGCGCCGCGAGTCTTGGCAGAGTATTCCGACAGGATCTTGGCAGCCGCGACCGGATCGCTGCTGATGGCGATGGCGGTGGAGCCGGAAAGATGCGGATCGAGTTCCTTCAGACCGGTGGTGTCAAATGCAAAACGGAGGAGCGTATTTTTGACGACCGCGTATTCCACGCCCGCTTCACGAAGCTGGCGGCGAAGCTTGGTATCGTCGGCCACCGAGATGCCCTTGTAATCCACAAGGACGCCGGCGCTGGCGTTGTTGATCTTCTCAACAAGCTCCGCAACGGTTGCCTTTTTCTGCTCCAGGACCTTTGCGTTCGGCATGAGTTGTTGTCACCTCCGCGGAAGTAATTTTGACCGGGCGCCGGGACCGGCGCGGGTCAAATGAAAAAGCCTCTGCGTCCAATTCGACACAGAGACAGAAATCTTTTCCTGATATCCGTTCCGCGTCCTCGGCAGGCGGTCCGGAGGGACCGTTGGGATCACTCACCTGCTGTCTTTGGAAGCAGCTTATATACTATACCGCGCCGCGCGGGATTTGTCAAGCACTTTTTTCCGTTTTCCGGAATTTCTTTTAGAATCAAAAAACGGCGGAGGTCCTTTCGCCGGAAAGGCCCTCCGCGTTTTGCCTTTTTCAGGCCTTCACGAGGTCCGGCTCCTGAAGGTCCTCCTTCGGGAATTTCCGGATCTCGTAAAAATAGGCGATGATCAGGACGATATCGGCGCCGATCCAGGCGGCAGGACCCGCGAGGCACACCCCCGCAAAGCCCAGAAGCCCGGGCAGGAAGAAGGCCACCAGCACGCGCATCACAAGCTCTATGATCCCGCCCACCAGGGTGTAGATGCTCTTGCCGACCCCCTGCAGGGTGCTCCGGAAGATAAACAGCGCGTTGAAGGGCAGGAAGAACCAGGCCAGGATGGTCAGGAAGATCTGTCCGGCCTCGAGAGTCGCCTTGACCGCCTCGGGCTCTCCCGTGACGAAAAGGCTCATCACCGGCATGCCGAGAAGCGCGCAGAAGAGCGCCGACACCGTCGACCACACCAGAATGATCCAGCAGCCGCACCGCACCCCGGCGCGCACCCGGCCGTATTTCCTCGCGCCGATGTTCTGTCCCGCGAAGTTCGCCATGGTGGTGGAAAGGGCAAAGCCCGGCATGGTGACGAAGCTTTCCACCTTGTTGGCCGCGGTATAGCCCGCCACGTAGGTGGAGCCGAAGCCGTTCAGCGCCGACTGCAGGATGATCATGCCCGCCGCGGTGATGGAGGACTGGAGCGCCATGGGAAGACCCAGGCGAAGCATGTCGCCGATCATCCTTCCGTCCAGACGAAAGTCCTCTTTCCGCAGCCGCAGTTCGGGATAGCGCCGGAAGGCGTAAACGACGCACAAAAGCCCCGACACCCCCTGGGAAAGGATGGTGGCGATGGCCGCGCCGGCCACGTCCATATGAAGCGGCACGATGAAGAGAATATCCAGACCGATGTTGAGAAGGCTGGAGAAGATCAGGAAGTAAAGCGGCGTCCGGCTGTCGCCCACGGCGCGCAGGATGCTGGCCGCGAGATTGTAGGTCGCCGAAAAGACGGTCCCGGCGAAGATCACCGAGAGATAGGAGACCGCGTGATCCATGATATCCTCGGGGGTGTTCATCAGCCCGAGCATCGGCCGGGTCAGGGGGACCGACACCGCGGTCACCAGCACCACCAGCGCCGCCGTCAGCATCACCGCGTGCGCCTCGGCCTTGCGCAGGCCTTCCCAATCCTGGGCGCCGCGCCTCTGTGCGATGGTGATGGAGAACCCTCCGGTCAGCCCGTAGAGGAACCCGAAGATGAAAAAGCTCAAAGAACCGGTGGCTCCCACCGCCGCAAGCCTTTCCAGCCCCGCGAATCTCCCCACGATGGCGGTGTCGGCGGCGCTGTAGAAGGTCTGGAAGATATTGCCCAGGATGATGGGCAGCGAATAAAGAAAAATCAGCTTCAACGGACGCCCGTTGGTCAGGTCGGTGGCTTTCACGGTCTTCTCTTCCTTTCGAACATCAAGAAAAATACAATTGCTATCATTCTACCACGCGATCATTCTTCACGCAACCGACAGAATGACAGAAGCCTGTACTTTTTTCCTTCAATCCTTGTAAATTCTTCCCTGTTACGCGCCGCGTCCCGCCCCGGAACGGGCAAAAAAGCGCGCCGCAGGTTTTCCTGCGGCGCGCTTCGCGGCGCGATTTCAGAAGTTCCCCTTCCGGGGGCGGACTCTTTTCAGAAGAGCCCCTATAATTATATAGGAAGAAGGCGCGCCTTCCGTCCCGGGTCAGTCGCTTTCGATCAGGCCGTAGCCGCCGTCCTCGCGCTTGTAGACCACCGAGAAACGTTCGCCGTCGGCGCTGTTGCGGAAGGCGTAGAACTTGTGGTTCAGCATGTTCATCTGCAGGATCGCGTCGTCCACCGTCATCGGGCGGATGTCAAATCTCTTGACGCGGATGACGTCGTACTTCTCCGGTTCCGGTTCGGGCTCCATCGGGGTGTAATTGTCGAAGGCGCCGGTGCGCAGCCTCTTTTCCAGATGGGTCTTGTTTTTCCGGATCTGGCGGTCGATGGCGTCCACCGCCGCGTCGAAGGAAGCCGTCACGTCGCCGCTCTTTTCCTGCGCGCGGTAGACCATTCTTCCCGCGTTGACGGTGACCTCGGCCTTGTAGATCCCGCGTTCTTCCGAAAGCTTCACAAAGGCCTCGGCGTCCGCCTTGAAGTAACGGTCCAGCTTGGTCAGCTTGTGCTCGATCCGATCCCGGGTCCATTCGTTGACCGACAGCTTCTTGTCGTTGACGGTGATTTTCATCCTATCGCTTCCTTTCGTCTTGTTTGTATTTATTGTACCATAAAGCCCGGCGGATTGCAAGGGGGATTTGTGCAAAATATCTTTTTGCGCGAAATATCCCGAAAATCCGCATTTGACAAGCGTTTCAGCCCGTTGTATCATGAAATCAGGATGCAAGGATTCTGGATTTGAAAAAGGAGACTGTGTTATGACACAGGTAAGATTGGGAAGGACCGGCATCACGGTCAACAAAAACGGCTTCGGCGCGCTTCCCATCCAGCGCGCCTCCATGGAGGACGCCCGGAAGATCCTCCGGAAGGCGTATGAGAACGGGATCCGCTTTTTCGACACTGCCCGCGCCTATTCCGACAGCGAAGAAAAGCTGGGGCTCGCGCTGGGGGACGTGCGGCGCGAGATCTTCCTCTCCACAAAGCTCGCGAAGTTCACCGTGGAGGATTTTTGGCGCGACCTGGAGACCAGCCTTCGCCTGCTCCGGACCGATTATATCGATATCTACCAGTTCCACAATCCCCCCTTCGTCCCCCGTCCGGGCGACGGCACCGGCCTTTACGAGGCCATGCTGGAGGCGAAGAAAATGGGAAAGATCCGCTTCATCGGCTTCACCAACCACCGGCTGAACGTGGCGCACGAGGCCATCGATTCGGGGCTTTACGACACGCTCCAGTTCCCCTTCTCCTATCTTTCGGGCCCGCAGGAGGAGGAGCTTGTGAAGAAATGCGCCGCCGCTGACATGGGCTTTCTCTGCATGAAGGCCCTTTCGGGAGGTCTGATCACCCGGTCCGACGCGGCCTACGCCTTCCTGAACCAGTATCCCGGCGCCCTTCCCATCTGGGGCATCCAGAGGGAAGCCGAGCTGGACGAGTTCCTTTCCTATCAGGAAGAGGGGAAGGAACCCGGGATGACCGGCGAGATCCGTGCCCTGATCGAGCATGACCGGAAGGAGCTGGCGGGGGATTTCTGCCGGGGCTGCGGCTATTGCATGCCCTGCCCGGCGGGGATCAAGATCAACAACTGCGCCCGCATGTCCTTGCTTCTGCGCCGTTCCCCCTCCGGGAACTGGCTTTCGGAGACCTGGCAGGCCGAAATGGAGAAAATCGAGGACTGCCTGCACTGCAACTCCTGCAAGAAGAAATGTCCCTACGGCCTCGATACCCCTGCCCTTCTCCGGAAAAATCTCGAGGACTACCGGACCTTTCTGAAATAAGCGCCGCGCGGGCTTTCCCCGGAAAGCGTCAACAACCGGCCGTTCCCTTTTTCCGGGGACGGCCGGTTGTTTTTTGCTCTTATTTATTCCGCTCTCTCCAGAGTGAGCTTCGCCGTATCAGAGGTGACTGTCCCCGCGGCGTTCCAGACGACCACCCGGTAAAGGCAGCCGTCGTTGGAGGAGCCGGCCCTGACCCGAAGTCCGGCGGAGGTCTTCTCGTTCCAGTCGACCCAGGTGGTCCCGCCGTTCTTGCTGTACTGCCACTGATAGGAAAGGCCCCTGCCCGAGACCGAGACCTTGAAGACCACGATCTCGCCTTCCGCGGCGCTGGCGTCCTTGGGCTGGGTCTTGATGTCCGGCGCTTTCATGGCGGCGACGAACCCCGCCGGGTCGGCCGCGGCCTTCCAGTCGCTGGTAAAAAACAGCACACCCGCCAGAGCAATCCCGAAAAGCACCAGGGCAAGGCACACGATCATGTCTTTTTTTATGCGGAACGGTTTTGCTCCTCTTCTGTCCATCACGTTTTGCTCTCTTTCCTTCCCGTACGGCGCTCTGACCGCAGCTTATGGATAGTCGTGTTTTTATTATATAAGAGACGGGATCAAAATGCAATACTTTTCTTCCCCCAAAGGGAAAACAGGCGCGGCGGAGTTTTCCTCCCGGAAGGCGGAAACGGTTTCCGGGAGTTGTCCTTTGCTTACTGTATCAGGCTCCGGAGACCGGTCCCGGCGTCAAAAGCGCCAGGTTTCCGCCGTTTGCCGCCTTTTTGCCCGGGAAAAAAGCGCTTCTCTCAAATTGCACAAAACTGCAAAGGCAATTTTGGACAAATTCACATTTATCCGGCAAGGACATTTTGTCATTCTTTTTTCAAAAAAGGCTTGCCTTCCCGGGCGTTTTCCTTTATACTGCACGAAGATAAAAAATGCTCGGCGGCAGAAACTCTTTTCACCGCCGCGAAAGGAAGGTGTGCCGGATGTTTACCTTCAAATGGGTCTGGCAGAACTTCAAGGGATACCACGGGCGATATATCACGGCTCTTGTGATGCAGATCGTGATCTCCGCCATGGTGGTCATCACGCCTTCCATCACCGGCCGGATCATCGACCGCGTGGTGGTGGGTGTGGAGAACGCCGAGGGCGTGGTGGAACGCCATCCCGAAGAACTGATCCCCCTGATCCTCCTGATGATCGGCGTCCATTATTTCCGCATGGGCGCAAGCTACCTGATGATCGTCCTGTTCGAGCAGGCGGCCCAGGGCATGAAGGTGACCCTTCGCACCCACCTTTATGAGAAGCTCCAGAGTCTGGACATGAGCTATTACAGCAAGAGCCGTTCCGGCGATCTCCTGACCCGTCTGACCGGCGACCTGGATATGATCCGTCACTTCTCCACCAACGTGATCCGCATGCTGACCAATGCCATCGTGATCTACCTGGCGGCGATGGCGTATTTATTCACCATCAACTGGAAATTCACTCTGATCCTCCTGGCGATGAGTCCGCTTTTCCTGATCGCGCGCAACCGCTTCTCCAAAACCGCGCGTCCCCTGTTCCGCGCCACCCGCGACAGGCTGACCGAGCTGAACGGCTTCGCCCAGGAGAACATCGAAGCCAACCGCGTGGTCAAGGCCTTCGCCAAGGAAGAATACGAGTGCGAGCGCTTCAACAAGTATAACGTCGCCTTCCGCGACGCCAACCTGAAGGCCACCTTCACCTGGCTGAAGTTTTACCCCCTGATGGAGACCTTCTCCCAGTCGCTGGGCGTGCTGATCACCCTGTTCGGCGGCCTCTTCTGCATCTGGGGCCAGCTTTCCATCGGCGAGCTCGCCATCTACTTCTCGCTGTCCTGGGCGATCTCCAACCCCATGAGCACCATCGGGATGCTCTTAAACGACTTCGAGCGGTTCATAACCTCGGCCAACAAGGTCATGGAGCTTTATTACGCCAATCCCTCCATCGTCAATCCCAAGGATCCCGTCAAAAACGACGCCCGGCTTTCGGGGCAGATCGATTTCGATCACGTGACCTTCGCCTACGATTCCAACGTGGTGCTCCGGGACGTGGATTTCCATCTGAAGCCCGGCGAGACCCTCGCCATCATGGGGCCTACCGGCTCCGGCAAGACCACCATCGGAAGCCTCATCGGCCGGTTCTTCGACGTAAAGGAAGGCTCGGTGAAGATCGACGGCGTGGACGTGCGGAAATACGATCTCGCTTATCTGCGCCACAACATCGGCATGGCCACCCAGGACGTGTTCCTCTTCTCCGAGACCGTGGACTCCAACATCGCCTACGGCGACGAGGATCTGCCCGAGGAGGACGTGGTGAAATTCGCCGTGGCCGCCGACGCCGACAGCTTCATTCAGAAGATGCCCGAAGGCTATTCCACCATCGTGGGTGAGCGCGGCATCGGTCTTTCCGGCGGCCAGCGTCAGAGGATCGCCCTGGCGCGCGCGCTTGCGGTGCGGCCCTCGATCCTGATCCTGGACGACACCACCAGCGCCGTGGACGTGGAGACCGAACAGTATATCTGGAACCAGCTCGCGAAAGATGAATTCAAATGCACCCGCATCGTCATCGCCAACCGCGTAAGCTCGGTGCGCGACGCCGATCAGATCCTGATCCTGAACGTCGACGGCAGCATCCGGGAGACCGGCACCCACGACGAGCTGATGGCGAAAAAAGGGTATTATTACGAGACCTTCATGCTCCAGAACGAGGGCATCATGTCCGGCGTCTCCGGGGAGATTCTGGAAGGAGGTGCGAACTGATGGCACGGAACAAATTTGATATCGACGAAACTCTGGAAACGCCGTTCAGTCTGAAGCACCTCGTGCGCGCCTCGGTCTATATCCTCAAGCACAAATGGAAAATGCTTCTCGCCCTCCTGCTCTCAGCCCTGGGCAGCGTGGCGTCGCTTATTAACCCGCGCCTGACCCAGTACGCGGTGGACGTCGCCATTCCCGACAAGGATATCCAAGCGCTGATCATCGTGTCGGTCCTCCTGCTTCTTTCCATGTCGGCCACCATCTGGCTGAACGTCCTGCGTTCCCGGATCATGGCGCGCGTGGCGCAGACCATTATCTTTGAGATCCG
>CACYBP010000008.1 GCA_902772625.1 Oscillospiraceae bacterium | reverse complement strand
GCGCCGCCGATGCAGGTGGCCGCGCCGCCGAAGGGCTCGATCTCGGTGGGATGATTGTGGGTCTCGTTCTTGAAGAGCAGGAGCCACGGCTCCTTTTTGCCGTCGGCCTCCACCTCGATCTTCACGGTGCAGGCGTTGATCTCTTCGGACTCGTCCAGCTTTTCAAGCTTGCCTTCTTTTTTGAGGTATCTCACCGCGAGGGTCGCGATGTCCATCAGGCACACAGGCTTGGTGCGGCCCAGCGCCCTGCGGGTATCCAGATAGTCCTTCCAGGTCTTTTCCAGAAGCCCGTCTTCGAATTCCACCCCGTCGATCTCGGTGAGGAAGGTGGTGTGGCGGCAGTGATCCGACCAGTAGGTGTCGATCATGCGGATCTCGGTGATGGTGGGATCGCGGCCCTCTTTCCGGAAGTAGTTCTGGCAGAAGGCGACGTCTTCCCCGTCCATGGCCAGGCCGTAGCGCTTCACGAAATCCTCCAGCGCCGCCCGGTCAAGCGAGATAAAGCCCGTAAGGGTTTCCACCCCGGTGGGCAGATCGTATTTCGTTTCAAGCGTTTCGGGCTTGTCCATCGAGGCGATGCGCGCCTCCACCGGGTTCACCACGTATTTCCGGATCTCCTCCATCTCCTCTTCGGAAAGGTCGCCGGTGAGAGCGTAGACCTTTGCCGAACGGATCAGGGGGCGTTCGCCCTGAGAAAGGATCTGGATGCACTGGGCGGCGGAATCGGCCCGCTGGTCGAACTGACCGGGCAGATACTCCACCGCGAAGACCTTCGCATCCCCGAAATCCGGGTCGGCCGAGGCAATATCAAGCTGAGGCTCCGAGAACACCGTCTTCACGGCGTACGTAAAGAGCTCTTCGGTGATATTTTCCGCGTCGTACCGGTTGAGGATCCGCACGTCCCGAAGGCCCCGGATCCCCACGAAGGTGCGAAGATCCGAAAGAAGGGCCTTCGCCTCGTGGGCGAGTTCCTTTTTCTTTTCGACGAATATTCTGTAAACCAAAGGTTTATTCCTCCCTTGCCTTGAGCGCCCTCGCGCCGATGTCCCGGCGGTAATAGGCGTTCTCAAAGGATATTCTGCCCGTCAGGGCATAGGCGGCCTCCAGGGCTTCCTTCAGCGTGTCCCTTACGGCGGTGACGCCCAGGACGCGCCCGCCTGAGGTGACGAGCTTTCCGCCCTCTTCCTTCGCCCCGGCGACGTAGACGTGATCCCACGCGTCCTCCGGGATCGTGAGGGGGAAGCCCTTCTTGTAAGAGACCGGATAGCCGTCCGACGCCATGATGACGCAGGCGGCGTGCTTTTCGGCAAAGCGCACCTCGGTTTCGGCAAGCTTTCCTTCGGTGCAGGCCTTCATCACGGTGAAGAGGTCGCTTTCCAGAAGGGGCAGGACCACCTGGGTCTCCGGATCGCCGAAGCGGCAGTTGTATTCGATGACCTTCGGGCCGTCCTTCGTCAGCATCAGCCCGAAATAGAGGCATCCCCGGAAGGGTCTCCCCTCCTCCCGCATGGCTTTCACCGTGGGAAGGAAGATGGTGTTCATGCATCTTTCGGCGATCTCCGGGGTGTAATACGGGTTCGGCGCCACGGTCCCCATGCCGCCGGTGTTCAGGCCCTCGTCCCCGTCGTGCGCTCTCTTGTGATCCATGGAGGATACCATGGGGATCACGGTCTGCCCGTCGGTGAAGGAGAGCACGGTGACCTCGGGGCCTTCCATGAATTCCTCGATGACGATCTGATCGCCGCTCGAGCCGAAGACCTTGTCGCACATCAAGGTGCGCACGGCGTCCCTGGCCTCCTCGCGGGTCATGGCGACGATGGCGCCCTTACCGAGAGCGAGACCGTCCGCCTTGACCACCGTGGGGATCGGCGCGGTCTCCAGATAGGAAAGCGCCTGATCCGCGTCGGTGAACACCTCGTAAGCGGCGGTGGGGATCCCGTGCCGTTTCATGAAATTCTTGGAAAAGACCTTGCTTCCCTCCAGGATGGCGGCGTTTTTGTGCGGACCGAAGGCGGGAATCCCCGCCTCCTCCAGCGCGTCCACCATCCCCAGAACCAGCGGATCGTCGGGCGCCACCACCACGTAGTCGATCCCCTCGCTTTTCGCAAAGGCGACCACGCCGGGGATATCCTTCGCGTTCCCGGGCACGCAGATCGCGTCGCGGGCGATGCCGCCGTTGCCGGGAAGCGCGTAAAGCGAATCGATCAGGGGGCTTTTCTTCAGCGATTTGACCAGAGCGTGCTCCCGTCCGCCGGAGCCCACCACAAGAACCTTCATTCCGTATCTCCTTCATGCGTACTCGTACTTCTGTGCCGGGGAAAACTCAGTGATGGAAGAGCCTCATGCCGGTGAAGGCCATGACCATGCCGTATTCGTCGGCGCGGGCGATCACCAGATCGTCGCGGATCGAGCCGCCCGGCTCGGCCACGTAGCTCACGCCGCTCTTTTTGGCGCGGACGATGCTGTCGTCAAAGGGGAAGAAGGCGTCGGAGCCCAGAGAAACGCCGGTGATCGAATCGAGATACTCTCTCTGCTCGGCCTGGGTGAAGGGCTCGGGACGGGCGGTGAAGTATTTCTGCCAGACGCCCTCGGCGGTGACGTCCTCTTCGTTCTGATTGAT
>CACYBP010000007.1 GCA_902772625.1 Oscillospiraceae bacterium | reverse complement strand
TCCTCGGAGGTCTGCATCGATTCCATCCGCCGCCGCTTCGGCTTTTTCGCCATCCGGCGGGCCGCGGCGCTGGCCGATCCCACCCTGGGGATTTTCCCCGACACACACTATCCGGCTCCTCCGGACGCAGACGGGCCGGAGACGGGCACAGGGAAAGGAGGCGGAGCTCTTGGCACGCCGGGAAAATAATGAAACCTGCCGGAAGACCTTCGTCGCCGCCACGGTCTCCTTCGACCCGGAGGGGCAGATCACACCGCTTCGGGTCACCTGGCGGGACGGACGGCGGTTTCCGGTGGACCGGGTCCTGGACAGCCGCCCCGCCGCCAGCCTGAAGGCCGGGGGCAGCGGCATACGCTATACCTGCCGGTTCGGCAAAGTCGTCACCTATCTGTTTTACGAGGACGGGAGATGGTTCGTGGAGGAACGCGCCCCCGTCGCCCCGGGAAAGGAGAACGAAAGCGATGTTTGACGGTACGCTTCTCAGAAAAAGACGTCAGGAAAAGAAATTGACCCAGCGGGCGCTGGGCGATCTGGTGGGGCTTTCAGCCTCCGCCGTGGGCATGTACGAGTCCTCCCGCCGCCTCCCCGACGTGGATACGCTCTACCGGATCTCGGCGGTCCTGGGCATCCCGGCCGACCGGCTCTGCACCGGTCTTCCCCACCCCCCGGCCGAGCTTTCGGAGCTGGTCTCCTCTCTGACCGAGACTCTGGACAAGGCCGACGAGGTGACCCTTTACGGCGCTCCCCTTTCGGGAGAGGAGCGAAGGCTCTTTTCCTTCCGGCTCCGCCGGGCCCTTTCCGAGCTTTCCTCTCCGCCGGAGAAGACCGCCTTCCGCCGCCCCGCCGGCGGGAGATAAGGAGGCGCGAGATGCAGAAGAATTCCATCATCCGCAAGGAGCTCAACGAAACCTGGGCCCACGCGGGCGCCGTACGCGCGGGGGAGCTGATCTTTATCGGCTATTGCGCCGGGGTGCCCGGAGAGGGGATCGAGGCGCAGATCCGCGGCGCCTTCGACGAGATGGAGCGGAGGCTTTCTCTCTTCGGCCTCTCGCTTTCCGACGTGGTGCAGATGGATTGCCTGTTCCGGGACGTGTGGAACATCCCCATCATGGAAAAGGTGATCCGGGAACGGTTCCGCGGGGAATACCCGGTGCGCAAATCGATCCGGACCGACTTCGCCGCCCCCGGCGGCGAGGGAGGGCTTCACGAGGGCTCCATCCTCTTTCAGGCGGACGCGGTGGCCTATGCCCCGCTTTCCCGCTGATCTTTTTTCTCTCTTCTCTCTCCCAAAAAGCATTCGCGCCGCCTTCGTCCAAAACCGACGGGGCGGCGCGAATGCCATTGCTTTACGCTTATTTCGTTTTTTTCGGGAAGCCCGCGGGAGCCGTGAAGGCGATCAGAGCCACGACGGGGAGCGAGAAGCACTTGAAGAGAGGCCAGGGGGATGCGGCGGTATACCGCCAGAACCCTCTGAATATCGTAGACAGAATCACCCGGAGCGGCATACGGAGGAGCGCATTGCTTCCTACGGCCCGGAAAGAAAGGATCGCCGTAGTCAAGGGCGAAAAGAGCGCGAAGAGCACGAAAAGCACCCCCACGACGATGGCAAAGGGCAGGCTTTTGGTCCAGAGCGCCACACAGAGCAGGATCAGAAGCAAGGCCTCGATGAAATACGGCAGCGCCATGTCCCAGGAGATCAGGGGCATCTTTCCGACGACCGCCGTGAGGAGGAGTCCCGCCCCTTCCAGAAGCGAAAAGCCCGCGGCGATGAGCAGCGGGATCTGCTTTCCCTTCTTCAGAGGGGCCGCGATCACCGGCAGAAGGAAGATCAGGAAATACGGGATCCAGCGAAGAAGGCCGAGGATCAGGGGATCGGCTCTGTAAGCCATGATCTTGAGAACGAAGATCGGCGTCGTCCAGAAATAGACCGCCTCCTCCCCGTAAAGCAACATCACCCGGTTCCATCCGTAACGAAGAGCCTCCTCCGGAGGCGGCACGTAGGACGCGGCGCCGATCATGTCCGCCGATACGCGGATCTTGATCAGGAGCTCGGCCAGAAGCCCCAGAAGAAACAGCACCGCCGCAAGAGC
>CACYBP010000006.1 GCA_902772625.1 Oscillospiraceae bacterium | reverse complement strand
TTCTCAAAAAGATAGACTGAAAGCGGATCTTTTTGCGTATACTGGAAACGAAAGCGTCTCCTGCTAAGCGCGTGCTGCCGTATTTATTAACCCTCAAAGAACAAGATACGGGACTCCTTCTCCGGCCGAAGGATTGCAGGCCTCCCGCGTGACCTTGTCCGCGGACGTTGGAAGCGAGAAACGGAAGGGGGGAGACCCACCTGCATATAAGCAGGTTAGTATCTGCGGCACACGGCGGTGCGGGGGATGCTTTTTCATGCCTTTTTTCATTTTTTTCAAAATCCGGACGACGTTTTTGCCATGCCGATTGTATTATAAGCGAAAGGGGGGAGTCAGATGCAGGAACCGTCCGTCTCATCGCACGGGATCGGAGAGGTGTTCGCCCGCCGGGCGGACATGGTCTACCGGATCGCCTTTGCCTACGTAAAAAATGCCGCGGACGCGGAAGACATCACACAGACCGCTTTCCTGCAATTGATCCGCAAGGCCCCGCGCTTTGAAAACGAGGAGCACGAAAAGGCGTGGCTGATCCGCACGACGATCAATCTTTCCAAAAACCTTCTGAAGCACTGGTGGAGAAAAAGAGAAGACGTCGACGAGAATACCGTCCCGTGCGCCGATGAGACCGGACGGGACGAGGTGCTGGAAGCGGTCCTCGCCCTTCCGGAGAAGTACCGGACGGTGATCTGCCTGCGGTATTTCGAAGGCTATTCCGGGGAGGAGATCGCGGCGCTTGTCAAAAGGCCTTCTTCCACCGTGCGCAACCGGCTCCGAAAAGCGCGTGCTCTTCTGAAGGAAAAGCTGGGAGGTGATCCGGATGACAGATGACCGCATCAGATCCTCCCGGGAAAAGATCGCCATGTCCCGGGAATCCAAAGACAGGATGCTTCTGTCGCTTCTCACTGAGGAAGAAAACCGGAGAGAAGCGAAGGAAAGGCGAACCGTAAGAAAAAGATGGCTGATCCCCGTTTTGATCCTTGCGGCGCTGCTCGCTCTGGGGACGGCGGCTTACGCCGCGTCGACCCTGATCCGTCGCGCCGAACCCTACGAGATCCACCACAAAGTGGAGGGGTACGACTATTACGGGGGCATCCATCCGAAGTGGTATCTGGAATCCCACGTCCTGCCCGCCGAAGAAAAACCGGTCGTCACGGTTTATCCCGAGGGCGAGCTTCTGACCGATCATCCTCCGCATATCAATTACATGGACGGTTTTTCCAATTTCAGCGCGGAAAGCATTTATTATCTGCTCGGGACCTATCCGACTCCCAACGTGAGGAAGGTGGAGACCGGAAAGAGCTTCCACTACTACGTGATGTATATGACCGAAAAGGGGGCGCGCTATTATCTCTTCTACGATGAGGACGGCCTGCCCTACGGATATCCGGTCTATCTCACGGAAATGCGCGAGTACCGGGAGTTTTCGGACCTGAAGCCCGGCGATCCCATCGAAAAGGTGGAAAGGGTCGATCCCACCGCGTCGGTCTACCGGTCGTATTTCCGCACCTGGGAAGAGGTGGAGGGGAATACGGCGGAGGAAAAGAACGAAAAGCTTTGGGACCTGAACGAGCTGTATTTCAGTTATCCTCTGGCGGGCGTCCACTATCTCAGGGACGGCCTCCTCGAGATCCGGTATGAATTCGATCAGAACGGCGCTTACGTGATCAAAGAGCTTGCTTACGCGCCGGATTACGTCGGGATCGTGCCGGAGCTGGAGCTTTTTGTCTGGCCCGATCTTTCGCTCTGGAATGAAGAGGATTGGGAAGAGACCATGAGAAGCTACGAGGAATACTACAACTATCTGACAGCGAAGGATTTCAGTTACCGGATCCTTCCCGGAGACGAGCCGAACGGAGAGACGGTGATCGCGGAGATCGAACCCGAGACACACCGGGAAACCCTTTGGGAGGAGGTCGACTGGATCCTTCCCGTGATTGTAAAGACCGGAAGCGGGGAAAGACGGTATGAATTCACCGCCGACGATTTTTCCGAAGAGGAGATCCGGACGGTCATGGCGTCCCGGCTCTTTGCGGGCGAATCCGGGGGAGGGATCGAAACCGTCTTCGCGGGAGGAATCCCGCTTTCGATGCTTGCGGCAAAGGCCGGTCTTCCGGATTTCCGCGAGGCCGCGGTCACGGTGGAGAATGGAGAAAGGGTGGTCTTCACCGGGGACGAGGTTCTGAGGAAAGATCCCGTCATCGCGTGGATCCAAAACAAAAAGTACGCCATGGAGCATTCCGAAACGGGGCTTTCACTGGCGATCCAGGGAGAGGACGTAAAGGCCTTCCGCTTCAGCGTCGCGGAGGTCGAATTCAGTTCATAGCTTCCCGCAAAAAAGCGGCCGGGGATCGATCCCCGGCCGTCTTCCTTCGTTTTTTCAGAAGAGAGAGTAAGCGCCGTTTCCGTCGGCGTGAAGACCGGTCCCGAAGAAGCGGGTCAAGGCGCGGATCATGTACTCCGGATCCCTTTCCCCGGCGGTTTCGAAGGCCGAGTGCATCGCCAGCTGCGCAAGTCCGATATCCACCGTGTTCAGGGCTACCTGGGTCGTGGAGATGTTCCCCAGGGTGGAGCCGCCCGCAATGTCGGCGCGGTTGGCGTAAAGCTGCACCGGAACGCCCTCCTCCTCGCAGATCAGCCGGAAAAGCGCCGCGGAGACCGCGTCGGAGGTGTATTTCTGGTTGGCGTTGTATTTGACGACGATCCCGCCGTTCAGGGTCACGGTGTGGTTCTTGTCGGAATACTCCGGATGGTTCGGATGGATCCCGTGGGCGTTGTCGCAGGAAAGCATCATCCCTGAGGCGAGCAGCGTCCGAAGATCGACCCCGAGCGCCCCGGTGATCCGGGAGAGCACGTCCAGAAGGAAGGGAGAGGCGGCGCCCTGCTTGGTCTGGCTTCCCACCTCCTCGTTGTCAAAGAAGCAGGCCACCGGCAGCGCTTTCGCAAAGCCCTGGGCCCAAAAGCCCGAAAGCACGGCGTAGGCGCATTCCAGATCGTCGAGTCTCGGCGCCGATATCAGTCCGTTCCAGGCGTATCCCTTCATGGGATTATAGAGGAAGAGATCGGTGGAAAGAATCTCATCGGGCGCACACCCGGCGTTTTCGGCGACGGCGGCCCTGAAATCCTTCGCGTTTTCTCCGATCCCCCAGAGAGGGAGCAGATCCACCGCGGGGTTATAAGAATACCCGTCGTTGACCGAGCGGTTCATGTGGATCGCCACGTGGGGAATCAGGGCGACGGGCTCCCGAAGATCCACAAGAGACGTGCGCACGCCCTTCTCTTTCCGGATCATCACGCGCCCCGCCACCGAGAGCGGACGGTCGAACCACGACGAAAAGATCATGCCGCCGTATTTCTCGGTGGAAAGACGCAGATACGCGCCGGGGCCGGAGAGCACGGCGTTTTCCTTGATCTTGAAGGCCGGGGAATCCAGATGCGCCGCGGCGATCATCACGCTTTCGGGCGGAAGAGCCGTGCCGGGCATCCGGAAGGCGATCAGAGAAGAGGAATTCCGCACGACGTAGTATCCCTTCCCACCGTCCAGCTGCCAGGAAGTGCCTTCCTCCAGGCGGCGGAAGCCGTTTTCGTCAAGAAGCGACGCGATATGCGCTGAGGCGTGAAAAGCAGTGGGAGAAGAGGAAATGAAATCAAATAAGTGTTCCATGAATAGTGGCCTCGATTCGTTCCGGCGGAACCGGTGAGATTAAGTAAGCTCCAGAAGATAATCCATCCCGCGTCCCGCACCCCGCGCGGGAAAGACGATCCTTCTGTCTTCGGGAAAGGGCATGGGTTCGGAAAGAGTGCCGAGAGTCGGCTCGAAAAGCCGCATTTTTTCCGGTGTGAAGGGAAGAGCGGAAAGCTCGATCTCCACCGGCGCGCCGCAGGGGATATAGAGCCAGGCAGAGTCTCCGGAGACCGCGGCCGCCACGTAATTCGCGTCGTGCGCGTTTCCCTTCACGGCGTTGCCGATGGGGCGGAAGGAGGAAAGATCGTGCGCACGGATGAAATCGCGGTAGACCCGAAGCAGCTCGGCGCCGGGCCGGCGCAGGGCCGTCTCCCAGGTGTTCGGCCAGTAAGGAGTGGGATCCCTTCGCATGCACCACACGCTGGAATGGCCGTAGGTGTTGCCGCAGGCGCCGGACAGGAGATTCCGCCAGGCGGCAAGCCGGACGTCCACCGCGTCAAAATAGCCGTTTTCCTCTTTGAAATTGACGGCGTGATCCTCGTAGCAGGGTTCTCCGTCCATGGCGGGCTTATCGGGATCGGCGGCGAGCGCTTCGGCCAGAAGCTCGTAGCAGGGCTTGGTGGGGAAGCCGTGCCCCGACTGGTTCATGTGAAAATCGATCCACGCTCTTCCTGCGAGCACCTCGGCGGAGGAACGGGATCCGGTGGGATGCAGGGTCATAAGGAATTTTCCGCCGTCTCCGGCCTTCAGGCCTTCGGCCATGGCGTCGATGATCCGGAAATGCCGCTCTTCGGTCAGCGGGCGGTCTCCTCCGAGAATCCAGAGGAGGTTTGAGTGGTGCGAAAACCTTCCGGCCAGCCATTTTCCGTAGGAATAAGCGTTTTCCGGGGTGAAGATCTCGGGACCGACGCCCCAGAGCTTGTTCCATTTGTCGCCCCAGGTGGGAAGCATGCCGATATAGAGCCCGAGCTTTTCGGCCTCGGAGACGATATATTCCACGTGATCGAAATAGGAATACTCGCCCGTGAGATCGGGCTTTTCCGGGTCAAACGCGCCGCTCTCATCTTGAAGCAGCGGCGTTCTGCCGTAGGCGTTGGGCGTCCGGAGGCCGTCCAGCTCGGCAAGCACCACCGCCTGGATCATGTTGAAGCCCTGCTCTTTGCGGGTGCGGAGATAGGAAAGGGCTTCGTCCCGGTCCAGAGCGTGGAAAAGCTCCCACGCCGTGTCGCCGAGAAAATAGAACGGCTTTCCGTCCTCGGTCACAAGATGCCGTTTGTCGGATGAAACGCGAAGAAGCTTCATGGCGATCTCCTTTCTTCCACCCGGCGTCAGCCCATCTGAACGCCGTTTTTCCAGAGCATGGAGGGCTCCGCGTCGGAGGGCTTGCGGCAGGCCGTGAAGGCCAGACACATGCGGAGCTCGCCGTTCATCTTTTCGATAAAGTCAGTGAGACCCTTTTCGCCGCCCTCCTGGAGCGCCGGCCACATGGCTCTTCCCACCGACACCGCGTCGGCGCCCAGCGCCAGTGCTTTGAAGGCGTCGGCTCCGCGGTCCACCGAGCAGTCCACGAAGAGCTTCAGGCCGTCTCCCACCTCTTTTTTGATGGCCGGGAGCACCGTGATCGGCGCGACGGCGTAGGGAAGCCTTCCGTGGTGATGACTGACGACGATCCCGCGGCATCCCGCGTCCAGGGCGAGCCGGGCGTCACGGGCGGAAAGCACACCCTTCAGGATGAAGGGCAGAGAGGTGGAGGAGACGAAGTCCGCGATCTGTTCCGCGGAAAGGCAGGTCATGGTCTCGCCGACCACGAGATCTGCTTTCCCGTCGCCGGAGAAGCTGTGGTCGATATCGATCCCCACGGCGAAAGCGCCTTGCTCCTCGGCAAAGCGGATCTGATCCCGGATCTTATCCAGATCGGCGTAGGGCTTGATGATGCGGACGGTTTCGGCGCCCACCGAGGCGACCTCCTGATACGCTTCGTTTTCACACATGCCGATCCAGTTCACCGCGCCGAGGGCTTTGGCGACCCGGGCGTATTCCACCAGACCGTTCGGCCGTCCCTCACCGTAAACCGGGAGATGGGAAAAGGCGGGCGTCATGATCGGAGTGCGAAAGGTCTTGCCGAAAAGCTTGATATCCAGAGTCGGGATACCGGAGGAGATCAGGCGCTCCTCGATCTGGATCTCGTCGAAGGCGCGGCGGGTGAGGAGGTTGGCGTCTGCGGGATTGAAGTCTTTCATTTCTGCATCCTTTCTGGAAGACGCGGCCGGAGTCAGCCGACGTGCTTCACGGTGAGGTCGACAAGATCTTTGATCCGGAACATGCCGCAGCCGATGATGGTGGTGTCTACCGTGTCGTTGATGGCGGAGGTCCACACCTCGCCGACAGCGTCCTTGCCCATGGCCATGCCGATGACGGAACCGACGGTGGCGCCGTTGCAGTCGGTATCGAACCCGGCCTCCACCGCCATGGTGATGCTCTTTCCGTAGTCCATGCCGCCGTAAAGCAGAGCGGCGGCGACGATCATGGCGTTGGAGTCGGTGTGGCACCAGTGATGGGGATTCGCCTCGTCCCAGCGGGTGCGGATCCTTTTCACGGCGTCCCCGGCCGTGACGCCCGCATGGAACCAGGAGATCACGGTCTCCACGTCCTCGGCAAGGCGGCATTTCGCCGGAATTTCCCCGAGACCCGCCCGGAGGATCTTTTCGGGATCGGATTCCACGGCGGCCGCGGCGATGGCGGCCGAGAAGAGCATTTCCCCGTAGATCCCGTTTTTCACGTGGGAGATCGAGGCGTCCCGGAAGGCCATATCGGCCGCGGTCTCGGGATCGCCGGGATTGATATATCCGAAATAGTCGCCGCGGATCTGCGCGCCGATCCATTCCCGGAAGGGATTCTTATAGACGGCGGAAAGGGGAGGCTTGATGCTGGCGACAAAGTTCCGGATGGCCACCCGCTCTGCGGTGCAGTAGGCGGTCACCGGCTGGGTCTCCAGCCACACCCGCGCCACGTCGTCCGGGGTGAAATCCCGGCCGTAAACGTCGATCAGCTTGACCGCGTCCATCACGGTGTAGTTGGTGTCGTCATCGGGCGGCATAAAGCCGCGGCGGTGGCAGTAGGCAAGCCGGTCCAGGGTGGCCTCTGAATGCCCCGCGGCCTTCAGGGCTTCGGGATTGCTCCCGAAGTAATCCTTCAGGGGATAATTCCCCTCGTCGCGCGCGATGCGAAGGATCTCGGCCTGACGCATGCCCTCCACGGGCTTTCCGAGAAGGCAGCCGCAGACTCTCCCGAGCCACGCGCCGGTGATCTTGTCCCGGAGAGAATCATCCATGGCGGGCTTTTGAAAAACCGGCCGGTTCCCGGGACGCAGAGCGCGGATCGAAGAAAGATCCGAAGGCTCCCGATAGGGGTAATCCTTCCGCATGGGGGCGTTATAAAAAACGCTGAAAAGGCGATCGGCGGCCTCTTCCTTTTCTCTTCCGCGGGGAAGGGCGGCGATGCGTTCGACCTCGGCGCGGTATTTTTCCACGTCGCGGCCTTCTTCCAGAGTCTGCTGGAATTCGGTGGAGATCCCTTCTCCGTAAAGCTCCCAGGGATGGGCAAAGGAAAGATCCTGAAAATCGCGAAAAGACATAAGCATTCTCCCTTCTGATTCTTTCACGACCAGTATACAGGAACCGGCGGAAAAAATCAATCGCGAGGCGGCGGTTTTGACGCTCCTTCCGGAAAAAAGTCCCGACGGCGCGGGTTTTCCTCTTTTCAAAAAGAATCCCTTCTGCTATACTGAAGAAAAAAGGAGTGATGGATATGCAGGATACGTGCCGCGCGATCAGAGAGAAGGCGGAGAGCCTTTCCGAAAGGATCCTTGCCTGGTGGCTCAGATACGATATATTGCCTGAAGGATTTCACGGGACCGTCGACGGAAACAACCTTCCGCATCCCGAAAAGAACAGAGGACTGATCCTGGGAGCGAGGATCCTTTGGACTCTTTCGGAAGCTTCCCGTGTCCTGAAAAGAGAAGAATACCGCAAAGCGGCGGTCAGATATGAGGGATTCTTCCGTCATGCCTTTTCCGACCCGAGGGGCGGTTACTGGAGAGAGATCTCTCCGGAAGGAAGACCGACGCAGCCGGAAAAAATGACGTACGCGAATACCTTCGCGCTTTATGCCCTGTCTGCCGCGGCAAGGGACCTGGGGAGCGAGGAAGCCCGGAAAGCCGCCGAAGAGCAGTTCCGTTTTTTAGAGGACAAAGCCAGGGATCCGGAGTCCGGCGGATACTTCGAGGTCCTGGATCCGGAAGGGAAATGGGATCCGGAAAGCCGCTTGGGCTGCAGCGAAAACCCGTCGCAGGTCAAGACCATGAATACGTCGCTGCACGCCATCGAGGCTGTGACGTCCTTCGTGCGCATCGCCCCGGAAAACGAAGAGGCGAGGGCGCGTCTTGAATCGCTCTTCCGGCTTTTCTGCTCAAGGATCCTCGATCGGGATACCATGCATTTCTATCAGTATTTCGACCGGTCGTGGAATCCGACGGACAAGCGCGCGTCCTTCGGGCATGATATCGAGGGATCCTGGCTGCTTCTGGAAGCCGCAGAGGTGCTTGGCGATCCGGATTCGATCCGGAAGGCAAAGGAGCTTGCGGTCAGGATGACGAAGGCTTCTCTGGACGAAGGGCTTTCCGAAAAAGGGCTTCTCCGAAGTGAGTTCGATCCGCGTACGGGAGAGATGAAGAAGAACTATTCCTGGTGGGAGCAGAACGAAGCGGTCGTCGCTTCGTTCAACGCCTGGCAGATCACGGGAGACGAAAGATACCTTACGACGGCGAAGGAGATCCTCGAAAGGATCGACCGGTATTTCTGGGATCATGAAAAAGGCGGATACTATCCGCATCTCCGTGAAGATCTGACGCCGGTCGCGTCTGATGACCGCGCTTCCATGTGGATCTGTCCCTATCACAACACGCGTATGTGCCTGGAGCTGATCGAAAGGATTGAAAAGAATGCGCTTTGCTGATAAAGGCTTCCTGAAAGAGCTCGACCGGAAGGCGGAGGATTGGAAATACAGGATACGCGAAGCGGAGGATCGTGCGGTCTGGACGGGAGACGTTTACTACGTTTCCTCATCCGGAAAGGACGAAAACGACGGAAGAAGCCCGGATAAGCCCTGGAAGAGCCTCGGGCGCGTCTCCTGTGCGGAGCTTTGCCCGGGAGACGCCGTGCTTTTCCGCCGGGGCGATCTCTTTCGCGGACAGATCGTCTGCCGGTCCGGCGTCACCTACGCCGCTTACGGGACGGGAGAAAAGCCGCGGATCTACGGCTGGAAATCGGATCTCGCGGATCCGGAGATGTGGGAGTGCGCCGATGCAGAGCATCATATCTATCATCTGAAAGAGAAGATCCCCGACTGCGGGACGCTGGTTTTCAACGGCGGAGAAAGGCATTCCAGAAAGCTGATCCCCTCCTGGATCGGAGGGAAATTTGTCCTGCGGGACCGCCCGGAGCTCCCGTTCCGGATGGGGGAGGAAATGACCGAAGATCTGGACCTCTTCTGCGATTGCAGAGCTTTGTGGACGACATCACCTTCCCATGGGGAAAGCTGGCCCGTGCCGGATATGCGGTCTGAAAACCGCGGAGATCTTTATCTGCGCTCCGACCGCGGCAATCCGGGGGAGATCTATTCGTCCATCGAGGCGCTTCCCGGGTATCACCTGATGTGGGTGAAGGACGCTCCGGACGTGCATATCGACAATCTCTGCCTGAAATACGGCGGAGCTCACGCGATCAGCGCCGGGGGCAAATGCGTCCGCGGCCTGCACGTCACCAACTGCGAGATCGGATGGATCGGCGGTACCGTCCAGCATTATCTCGGCACCGATCCGAACTACCCGGAGGGCGGGCGCGGAACCGTCACCCGGTACGGAAACGGCGTCGAGATCTACGGAGGATGTGAGGATTATCTCTGCGCGGACAACTATATCCATGAGGTCTATGACGCCGGTATCACCCACCAGTATACCCTGGGAGAAGGGGAGACCTGCGTCATGAAAAACGTTTGCTACCGGGGCAATCTGATCGAACGGTGCGTTTATTCCATCGAGTATTTCCTTTCGCATACCGGGGACGGCGAAAGTCTGATGGACGGGGTGGAGATCGAAGGGAATTTTCTCCGCTTTTCCGGCTTCGGCTGGGGACAGCAGAGGCATAACTTCTGGACGCCGGCCCATATCAAAAGCTGGAACTTTGAAAACCCGGCAAGGCGGTATACGATCCGGCACAATGTTTTCGACCGCGCGAAATACCGGCTTCTTCATCTCTGCTGTGAAAAAGCGGAGTACTCTCCTTCTGCGGACGGCAATACATATATCCAGGTCCTGGGATATCCGCTGGGACAGTTCGGAGAGACCGGAGAGAAGATCCCGCCGGTCCTGTCCTTTTCCGAAACGTCCGAGAACGATATAGCCGCGATCGTAGGAGACCGGAATGCCGTCACCGTATATCTCAGGGAAGCAGAATAACTCCGCCTGAACGAAACGCAAAAGAATGACCCGCACGGAAAGGGACGATCCCCTTTGCCGTGCGGGCCGTGTATTTACGCGAAATGGGATGACGACCGGTCACGATTCTTCGCTCTTATCGGTCTTGGGCGTGTACACCACCGTCAGGGTGCCGTTGTTCCGGAAAAAGGAGCTTTTCGGCTGGCAGAGCACCAGCACCGTCAAAAGGATGGAGGTGCCCAGACGGGAAATGTGAAAGGCGCCGATGGTGGCGGCAAGCCAGAAAAGGCTTTTGGGAAGGAGGAACGCGAGTCCGAGGAGCACCGCTGCCATCACCAGATCAGGAAGAAGATAAACGAGAACGTAGAACTTCCGGGAAAAGTACGCGTTGCTGCTGACGTAGGTGTAAAAGCCCTTGATGCCGTAATGCGGCCTTGCGTCGCCGAAAAAGCCCAGAGACGCGCCTTTCAGTCCGAGATACACGATGGCGTAGAGCAAAAGACCCACCAGGATCCACATGCAGTTCAGAAGCAGACGCGGCACGGTCATGACGAATGCTCCGTTTACCCGGTCGAACAGGGTGATGAAGGGCACGAAACGGTGCAGAACGAAGATCGCGGCGAAAAACAGAACCACGTTCAGGAGCGCGCAAAGCGGCGCGTAAAGCTTTCCCTTGCGCAGGTTCAGGCTGCGCCGCACCGTATATTGGGAAGGAAGCTTGGAAACGACCATGATGGAAAACCTCGATCTCCCGGAAACCGGGCTTACGTGATGATGAAGAAACAAGAGAATGGCAAATTGCTTTTTTGCCCTGCGGGACCGGTGATCCCGCAGGGCATTTTCTGTTTGGAAGACCGGTCAGTCCTCCTCCTCGGGGGAGGGGATCACCGTTACCAGGAGCTTGTCCACACGGAAGGACTGGGCGTCGAGTACTTCCACCTGAAGATTCTTGTAGGTAAAGGTGTCGCCGGGCTTGGGGAAGCGGTCGAGCCTTTCGGTGGCCCATCCGCCGGCGGTGTTGTATTCGCTTTCAAAGTCGTCGCCGGGATCGAACCCCACCAGATCGAACATATCGTAGACGTTCATGCTGCCGTCCACCTCGAAGACGTCGGCAGAGCGCTTGACGGCTTCCTCCTCGGTGGAGCGGTCGCTTTCGTCGTAGATCTCGCCCACGATCTCCTCCACAATGTCCTCCATGGTCAGAATACCCATGGTGCCGCCGTATTCGTCCACCACCACCGCCATCTGGGCGTGGGCGCGGCGGAATTCTTTGATGATGGCGGAGATCGCCATGGTTTTGTGCACGAACACCGGCTTGTAAAGCAGCGCTTCCAGATCGACGTTTTCCCGGCCCTTTTCCACAAGCTCCTTCATCAGGCGCTTGACCGAAAGGATCCCGATGATATTGTCGATGGTCTCGCGATAGACCGGGAAGCGGGTGTAATGCAGAAGGTCTTCGCTTTCCAGAAGAGCGTCCAGACCGTCCTCGATATCGAAAGCCACCACGTCCACCCGGGGGATCAGAATCTCATGGGCGGTGATATCGGTGAATTCGATGGCCGATTTGATCAGCTCGCTTTCACTCTCGGTGAAAACGCCCTCTTCCTCGATCTCTTCCAGGGCGGTATACAGCTCGTCCTGGGTCATGTTCGGCTCTTCCTTCGGCTTCCAGACGTGGGAGATCCGGTCGATCATCCACGTGACGCTTCTGACGATGGGGTAGAAGAGGAACATGGTGAAACGCAGAGGCCGCGCGAAAAAGAGCGCGAAGCCGTCGGCGTATTCGTTGGACAGGGTCTTCGGAATGATCTCGCCGAAGATCAGGATCAGGACCGTCATCGCTGCCGTGACCCAGATATCCTTGGAGGGAAGGACCCAGCGAAGGGTGAGCAGGGTGGCGGCGGAGGTGGCGACGATGTTGACAAGATTGTTCCCCACCAGAATGGTGGAGAGAGACAGAGAGAAGTGCTCCGAGACGTAGTCTGCGGTCTTAGCGCGCCTGTCGCCGGACTCGGCAGCCTTTTTCAGACGGAATTTGTTGGCGGAGGCGAAGGCAATCTCGCTTCCGGAGAAGAAGGCCGAGGCAAGGATCGTCAGAACGATCAGGACGATATAGACGATATCCATGAAATCGTTCATGCTTCCGCCTCCTTTCGGTCGGCGGGAACCGTTTCGGGATCGTCCTCGTCGTAGATCTCGCCCACGATCTCCTCCAGAATGTCCTCCAGCGTGATGATGCCGGAAGAATGACCGAAGGAGTCGATGACCACGGCCATCATGGACTTGGTGCGGCCCATGTCCTCGAAGAGAGCGTCCAGACGCTTGTCGGGCGTGGTCATGTACGGCTCGGAGGCGTAAGCCATGGGATCCACGGTCTTCTCATGGAGCAAAGCCCAGAGGCAGGTGCGGATCGGAAGGATCCCCACCACGTTTTCCCGGTCGCCCCGGTAGAGAGGGATGCGGGAGAAGCGGCTGTTGAGAAGCGTGTCCTTCAGGGTCTTCTGGTCGGTGGCCACGTCCAGCATGGTGACGTTCTTCAGAGGAACCATCACGTCGGAGACCACCGCGTCGCCGAATTCAATGGCGGATTTTATGATCTCGGTTTCCTCAGGCTCCAGATTCCCGTGTTCCTCCACTGTCTCCACCATGTCTGCGAATTCATCTTCGGTGATGGTGGGCTCCTCGGCAGACTTGCCGGAGAAGAGCTTGGCGACGGCCTTGGCAAGATGGGTGAACAGCGAGAAGAAGAGCACCAGAGGCTTGAGCAATACGATCAGGATCAGAAGGGGCAGGGAATAGAACCGGGCCAGCCGGTCGGCGTTGTCCCGGGCGATGGCCTTCGGGAGCATTTCACTGAAAACGAAGACCAGCACGGTCAGTACAGCCACGGAAATCGCGGAAGCCGCGCTTTCGGGCAGAGGGATCAGATCGACGGCCAGAAGAGTGCCGATCAGAGAGGCCGCGACGTGAAGCACGTTGATGACGATCAGAACGGCCACGATGGCGTCGTCGTATCTGTCCCAGATACGCACGACCCGGGCCGCGGTCCGGTCGCCGTCGTCGGCAAGCGTCTTCATGTGCAGGCGGTTCGCGTAAGCGTAGGCGGTCTCCATAGAGGCGAAGACGCCGCTTGAAAGGATCAGAAGGAAGAGCGCAATACTTCGCGGGATACTGTCATCCGGCATGGGAAACGATCAACTCCATTTTTTCATAGAATACGGTACTTTAAATATATCACAGTCTCCGGATAAAATCAAGGGGAGAAAGAGGCCGAAAACAGGGGAAATGACAGGAAACGGCGCGAAAATGCGGCCGAGGTCCGGATCTTTGAAGCCTTTTCACGAAAAAACGCCGGGAAACGGCGAAAACCGTTTCCCGGGTAAAGAGCGGGTGAAAACCGACGTATCGATTCAGACGTTCGGGGCGCCGCCCGAAGCGTCTTCCGCAAGTCCGTCCAGTCCCTTCTTGGAGGAGGTCATGCTGCGGCGGAATTCCTCGATCAGCGACTGGAGGGAGGAAATCTGCTTTTCGGCGGAATCGATCATTTCGTCGGTATCGGCCTTGTACTGATCCACCACCGAACGTTTGTCGTCGAGCTCTCGCTGATATTCCTCGAGGAGCAGAGCCGCGCGGCGCTTGGCGGAGGCCTCGGATTCTTCGGCGCGGAGTCTTGCGGCAAGCTCCAGCTCGGTGACGATACGCTTTTCCTCGTCCAGAGCGCGGGCCTTTTCTTCATACCCGGCGCACTTTTTGGAAAGCTCCGCGTTCTCGTTTTCAAGAGAAGCGGTCTTCTCCTTCAGGACCGTGATCTCGTATTTGAGACCCTGGCGCTCGTCGCTGATGGCGGAAACCGCCTTTCTGACGCCTTCAAGATCGGAATTCAGCCGGTCACGTTCCTCCCGGAGGGCGGCGGCTTCTTTTTCAAGCTCGGAGATCCGCGCCTCTGAAAGCGACAGCTTTTCGACAAGATCCCCGTTCTTCTCCCGCTCGGCGGCGAGCGTTTCCTCCAGCTCCGCTTTTTCGGCCGCGGCGTTCTTGGAAAGCGCGTCGATAAACTGGGCGACGTCCTTTTTGCGGAACCCGTTCAGAGAGGAGCGGAAACGGAAATCGGAAAGATCGTTCATGGCGAAATCTCCTTCGGAAAAAATGGATAGAATGGGGAAGGACTCTTATTTCAGGATGCGGAGGCGGATGATGCCTTCGATCCCGGCAAGCTTTTCACAGACGCTTTCGGGGATCTCCCCGTTGATGTGCACGACGGTGGCGGCGTAGTCCTTCTTGGACTTGTTGGTCAGGCTTTCGATGTTGATGCCGAGAGACGAGAAGGCCTGGGTGACGTTGGCGATCATATTGGGGATGTTTTTGTGCAGGACAAGAAGAGCCGAACCGTCCCCGGCCGCGGGGTCCATGTCGGGGAAGTTGACCGAATTCCGGATAACGCCGTGTTCGATATAGTCGGAGATCTCCTTGACCGCCATCACGGCGCAGTTCTCTTCGCTTTCCGGGGTGGAGGCGGAAAGATGCGGGATGCAGACGGTGTTGGGAGCCTTGATCACGGCGGCGTTCGGGAAGTCGGTGACGTAAGACGCGATCTTTCCGCTTTCGAGGGCGGATACCAGATCACCGGTGTTGAAAAGCTCGCCGCGGGCCAGGTTGATCAGGCGGACGCCGTCCTTCATTTCGGCGAAGACCGAGGCGTTGAACTGACCTTTGGTATCTTTATTATAGGGAATGTGGACCGAAATATAATCGCACTTTTCGTAAAGCTCTTTTTCGGAGGTGGCGTGACGCACCGAGCGGGAAAGCCTCCATGCGGCGTCCACCGTCAGGAAGGGATCGTAGCCGTAGACGTCCATGCCGAGAGATACGGCGGTGTTGGCCAGCTGCGCGCCGATGGCGCCGAGGCCGATCACGCCCAGAGTCTTGCCCTTGAGTTCGGGACCGGCGAATTTGGACTTGTTCTTTTCCACAAGCTTCGGGATCTCGTCGCCCTGGTCGGCCACGGAGGAGACCCAGTTGATGGCGTCCACCACCTTGCGGGAGGCGAGCAGGAGCGCGCAGACGGCCATTTCCTTCACGGCGTTCGCGTTGGCGCCGGGGGTGTTGAAGACAACGATGCCTTCTTCGCTGCAGCGATCCACGGGGATATTGTTGACGCCGGCGCCGGCGCGGCCGATGCAGAGGAGATTCTTTTCAAAGACCGCTTCCTGCATGTCGGCGGAGCGCACCAGAATGCCGTCGGGGGAGGCGACGTCGTCGCCGTAGGCGAATTTCGCACCGTCAAAGGTGGCGAGCCCTGTCTTGGAGATCTTGTTGAGAAGCTTTATCTGATACATGATATCATTCCTTTTCGTACTTTTTCATGAATTCGACCAGGTCGACGATGCCCTGACGCGGCATGGCGTTGTAGATCGAGGCGCGCATTCCGCCCACCGAACGGTGACCCTTGACGTTGAGGAAACCGGCCGCCGTGGCTTTTTTGACGAAATCGGCGTCTTTGTCCGGATCTCCGGTGACGAAGGTGACGTTCATGATGGAGCGGGAGATCTTCTCCACGGGGTTGGAGAAGAGGGAGGAGGAGTCGATATAATCGTAGAGGATGGCGGCCTTTTCGCGGTTGATCTTTTCAAGACCTTCGGTGCCGCCCATCTCCATGACCCAGTCGAGCACCAGACCGATCATATAGATGCCGTAGGTGGGAGGGGTGTTGAGCATGGAGCCGTTATCGCTCATCAGCTGGTAATTCCAGACGTCGGGGGTGTGAGGATCGGCTTTTCCCATCAGATCCTCCCGGACGATGACGACGGTCACGCCCGCGGGCCCCATGTTCTTCTGCGCGCCGGCGTAGAGAAGGCCGAATTTCGAAACGTCGATGGGAGCCGACAGGATTGAGGAGGAGACGTCGGCCACCAGCGGGATATCCCCGGTCTCGGGCAGATAGTCCCAGGTGGAACCGTAGATGGTGTTGTTGTGGCAGATATAGACGTAATCGGCGTCGGGGGAGAGATCCAGGGCTTCCTGACGCGGAATATAAGAGAAGGTCTTGTCCTTGGAGGAGGCGGCGACGTGCACCTCGCCGTATTTGGCGGCTTCCTTGGAGGCCTTGGTG
>CACYBP010000005.1 GCA_902772625.1 Oscillospiraceae bacterium | reverse complement strand
GGTGGCGGAGCCGTTGGCGAGCATGGTCACCAGCAGGTCGGAGACCGAGTTGCCTTCGGAGGAAGCCCAGTTGAGCTTCGCAGGCATGAGGATGTCGCTGCCGACGGTCTTGCAGAAGTCTTCATAGTACTTCGCTTCGTCAGCGGTGACTTTCTTGTAGCGGACGAGGCCGGAGCCGTCTTCATAGTCGGTACCGTCGGCGTTGTAAACAAAGCCGGCAGCCTTGAGCAGTTCGACAGCCTTGGTCGGGTTGTAATCGTAGGTGTTCAGCTTCTGAGCAAGCAGATCCTTGCTGTCCTTGTACATGGAAAACGCGGTGCAGTACGGGCCGTGCACAACGCCGCCCCAGCCCTGGCAGAAGGTCTTCGCGAACTCGTTGCGGTCGAGCAGGTAAGCAACGGCCTGACGGAATTCGACGAACTGAGCAGGACCAAGGTCGCTGGCGAAGGCAAAGTAGCCGTAACCGGCGCGGTCATACTGGCAGTAGGAGCTGTCGATGGTGCCCTTGTCGATGAGGTCGATGGCCGCATTGACCTGGTCGCCGTCAGCGATGCCGGAGTAGATCTGGATGCCGCCGGTGGCGATGGTGTCGATAACGGTCTCATCCTCGGTCTTCACGATGATGATCTTCGCGATGCTCGGCTTCTGGCCGTTGAAGTCGCCGGCGTAGTTTTCGTTGACTTCCAGGGTGATCTCGTTGGCGCTCTTATCAAAAGAAACGAGATTGTACGGGCCAGCGGTGACGCGGTCGGAGGTGGCGTACTGCGCGGCAGTGACGTGATCCTTCACAGCGTCGGCGGTGAGAGCGGTGCCGTCGGTCTTGACCAGGTAGGCGCCCTGGCCGTCGTCCTTGACAGTCCAGCCTTCGCCGAACCAGTAATCAAGGTTCACAGCGCGATAGCCGTAGTTGCCGAGTTCGTAGTAGTAGGGCAGATAGGTCTGACCGGACGGGCCGACCTTCAGGGTCGTGGCGGAGAACTTGTACTCGTCCAGGAGGCGGAGGCCGGGCAGGAAGCTGGCTTCGCCGTTTCTGTACTCGGTACCGCCGGGGATCTGGTCATAGGCAGCGGTGGTGGTGCCCATTTCCTTACCGGCAGCGCTCAGAGCGAACAGAGTCCAGGCCAGGAAGTTTTCAGCCTTGATGGGATCGCCGTTGTTGAACTTCAGGCCCTTGTTGATCTCAAAGGTGTAGGTGACGTTGCCGTCGGCGTCCTCGGAACGCTCATAATCCTTGACGATCGTCTTGTTGATGACGTAGTCGCCGCTCTCGTTGGAGGTGACGGTCACGTAGTCGTCGGTCAGGGTGATGACGTTCTGGTCGGTAGCGTTGATGGAGCTGGTGAAAGCGCCGTAAGCCCAGTCACCGTTTGCTTCGGTCACGTCGCCGATGATAACCTGGCCCTGGGCCTTGTTACCGGAGCAACCCGCAAGCAGACTGCAGCACATCAACACTGCCAGCACGAGGCTGAGGAGTCTTGCGTACTTTTTCATGAATATTCCTCCGTTTTTCGTGCTTGGGGAAGTGACCGACGCGCCAGACGGCACTTTCGCGCACGAAATAATATTGAACCGCTTTCGAGGCGGTTTCGCATAACCGCTCCGGAATTCACATAACTCCAGATGCGGAAATACTACCATAAATTATAGCAACCTGTTTCCTGCAAGTCAACTGTTTTTTTCGGGCAAACATGACAAAACAAAGGGGCAAACATGAATGAAATTACCAAACATTCGTCATATTTTGTCCGTGCGGGAAAAACAGGCGACTTTTCAGCAGGGAAAAGAGGCTTTTACCTCCGCGCCGGGCGCACAGAAGTGCGCCCGGCGCGGAGCATCGTACGGGATCAGAGGGCTTCCACCCGGTCCAGGGCGCCCCGGAGGAAATCGGGGTCGATCTCCTCGATCCCGCCCCGGTCGGAGGCGCCGGCCAGCGAGGGATCCATGGGGATCTCCGCCAGGAGCGGCAGTCCGTAGGTTTCGCAGAGAGAACCGGTCCGGCTTTCGCCGAAGGGATAGATCTTTTTGCCGCAGTCCGGGCAGGAAACGTAGCTCATATTTTCCACCACGCCCAGGATGGGGACGTTCATCAGGCCGGCCATGCGGACCGCCTTGCCCACCACCTGCGCCACCAGATCCTGGGGAGAGGTGACCACGATGATGCCGTCGACGGGCAGCGACTGGAACACGGTCAGGGGCACGTCTCCGGTTCCCGGAGGCATATCGACGAACATGTAATCCACGTCGCCCCAGATGACCTCGGTCCAGAACTGCTTGACCACCCCGGCGATCACCGGGCCGCGCCAGACCACCGGATCCTTCGGATCCTCGAGAAGCAGATCGATGGACATGATCTTCACGCCGTTTTTGGACGGGGCGGGATAGAGGCCTTCCTCCCCCGCGCCGGCTCGGCCTTTGATCCCGAACATCCGCGGGATCGAAGGACCGGTGATATCGGCGTCCATCACCGCGGCGTTTTTGCCCCTCTTTCTCATGCCCGAGGCCAGAAGAGAGGCCACGAGGGATTTGCCGACGCCGCCCTTGCCGGATACGACTCCGACGACCTTTTTGATATGCGAAAGCTCGTGGGGAGCTTCCTTGGGTATGCCGCCCTCCCTGCTCGGGCAGTTTGCGCCGCAGGTGGAGCAATCATGGGTGCAGTTTTCGCTCATGGCACAGGAATTCCTTTCCTTATTATATATAAGATATCATGATTATAAAGGATATCATGCAATACGGTCCCTTGCCGCGGGACCTTTCCCGCTCTCTTTCAAAGAAAGCGGCGACGCGGATTATCTCAGTCTTCGGCGTTGGCCAGACGGAAGACCTCGATGATCTTTTCGTCGTCGTAATCCTCGATGGCCGAAAGGACCTTGGTGCCGTTCGCGGTGCATTTCGCCGCCATAGGCGCGAAGGACTCTTCCCCGATGCCGAGCTCCTTCATGCGGGTGGGCATGCCGATCTCCCGGAAGAAGGACTCGAAGGCCAGGATGCCCTGAAGGGCCTTTTCCTCGTCGCCTCCCTCCCGGATGTCCCAGACCGCCTCGGCAAGGCGCGCGAACCGCGCCGCGTGTCTTTTATACACGTGCTTGGCCCAGGCCGGGAACACCACCGCGAGCCCCGCCCCGTGGGCGACCTCGGGGAACATGCCGCTGATCTCGTGCTCGAACTGATGGGAGATCATGAAGAAATCGCGGCCGAGCCCGGTGAGATCGTTGTGGGAAAGGCTTCCCGCCCACATCAGGTTGGCGCGGGCTTCGTAATCGTTCGGATCCTTGATGGCGGCTCTGCCGGCCTCGATCACGGTCTTCAGAAGGCCTTCGGCCACCCGGTCGGTGATGGCGAACTCGCCCGGACGGGTGAGATAGCGCTCCAGGGTGTGCATCATGATGTCGGTGACGCCGCAGGCGGTCTGATAGGGCGGCAGCGTGCAGGTCAGCTCGGGCGACAGGATGGAGAAGAGCGCCCGGTGATAATCGGAATTGTACCCGCGCTTCAGGCCGAGCTTTTCGTTGGTGATCACCGCGGAGGCGGACATTTCGCTTCCCGAGGCGGCGATGGTCAGGATGGTGGCCACCGGCAGAGCGCC
>CACYBP010000004.1 GCA_902772625.1 Oscillospiraceae bacterium | reverse complement strand
TAAGGCTGTGGCCGGGGCCGCGGGAACGGAGGCCGGGCGCGAGATCGCCCTGCGGTATCTTCTCTGGTTCCTGCTTCCGGCGACGGCAGTGTTTACGGTGTTTTTTGCGGGGGCGAATCTGATCCAGTTCGTCGCGTTTCTCCGGGGACGCACGCCGTTTCCCGGATGGTACTGCGTGTTCAATCTGGTGATCGGAAAGGCCGTGTTCAACGGGGCGCGGTTTTTCGGCAACACGGCGCTCTGGAACGGGATCGGGACGTCGAACATGAGCCTCGGCGCCATCGTCATGTTCGCGGCCCTTCTGGCCGGGTGGAAAAAATACGTGAAAGACGGGGACTTGAGCCTTTGAGCTTCCCATAGCTTTCAGGAGAAGGAGAAAAAACATGTTTTTGACCTTGTTTCTGGCCGTCGTATGCTGCGTGGCGATCACAGCCCTTTTGATCGCGGCGGTGGCATTCGTTCAGGACGAGAAAATGTTCTCGTCGGCCCCGAAGGAGGCGCGGGAGGCTCTGAAGCCCCGAAACGGGGAGCTTTTTCCCGGCGCGAGGGCCATGGGATGGGTGATAATGATCATGGCCGCGGCGACGATCCTCGGCGCGGGAGCGGCGGCGATCTGGGACGGGTTCAGAAGCGGCTATTCTTTCCGGGACTTCTTCCTGCGCTTCGCGATCATCCTTACGGTCTACAAGCTCTACGACATGATCTTTTTCGACTGGTTCCTTCTCTGTAAATTCGGCTTTTTCCAGCACTATTATCCCGAGACCGAAAAGGCGCTCCGGGGAAGAAAGTACGGCTTCAATATCATAAGCCAGCTTTTGAAGCTGCTGGTCTTTTTCCCCGCGGCGTCAGCGCTTATGGCGTGGATCTGCACGCTGTTTCGCAGATCGATCTCATAAAGGCGATGAAGAGCCGGCCGGAGGAAGCTCCGGAATTCTGATGACAGAGAGGGAATACGATGTATCTGGAAATCAAAGATCTGAAAAAAAGCTACGGCGAAGGAAGCAGCCGCACCGAGGTCCTGCGCGGCGTTCGGACGGGGATCGAGGAGGGAACGATCTGCGCGATCCTCGGCCCCAGCGGATCGGGGAAATCCACGCTTCTCAACTGCATCGGGGGTCTTGAGACCGCGGACAGCGGGGAGATATTCGTGGACGGGACCGATATCTGCCGCCTGAAGCCCGGGGAGCTTTCCGCCTACCGCCGCGAAAAGCTGGGCTTCATCTTCCAGTTTTATAACCTCGTGCCGAATTTGACGGTGGAGGAGAATATTCAGGTTTGCCAGTACCTGACCGGGACGCCGCTTTCGATCGACGAGCTTCTGGACACCCTGGGCCTCCGGGAGCACCGGAAGAAATTCCCCTCCCAGATCTCCGGCGGCCAGCAGCAGCGCGCCGCCATCGCCCGGGCGCTGATCAAGAACCCGCGGCTCCTCTTATGCGACGAGCCCACCGGCGCTCTGGATTCGGTGGCCAGCCGGGAGATTCTGATCCTTCTGGAGGAGATCAACCGGAAATACGGTACGACGGTCCTTATGGTGACGCACAACAACGCCATCCGGCAGATGGCGCACAAGGTGATCCTGATCCGGGACGGAAGGATCGTGGAAGAGGTCGAAAACCGGGAGAGGATCCCCGCGCGCGAGCTGGAGGAGCTTTGACATGCAGAGGATCCTTTATAGAAAGATGCTCAGGGAGCTGGGTAAGAGCTGGCTTCGCTATCTGGCGCTGGGGCTTGTGATCGCCTTTTCCATGTATCTGATCGTCAGCCTGATCGGCGCGGCGGATACCGTGATCGAGGGGACCGGAGCGCACGCTGAAAAAAACCGGGTGGAGGACGGGCAGTTCACGGTGTTCGTCCCCCTGCAAGACCGGGAGGAGAAAGAACTCGAGGCCCTTGGCGCGGTCGTCGAGCCAGCGTTCTATCTGGATTACGAGCGGGAGGACGGAAGCGTGCTGCGCGTGTTCCGGCTTCGGAAAGAGATCGATCTTGCGGAGCCGGAGACCGGGCGTCTCCCGGAAAAAGAAGACGAGATCGCCCTGGAAAAGCGCTATGCCGAGGAAAACGGGATCGCCGCGGGGGACGTGATCGGGCTTTGCGGTGA
Source organism: Oscillospiraceae bacterium (assembly GCA_902772625.1). Classification (GTDB taxonomy): domain Bacteria; phylum Bacillota; class Clostridia; order Oscillospirales; family QAMX01; genus RUG11797. Next base: position 3,152 of record CACYBP010000004.1, on the reverse strand, counting down.
AAAGCTGACCGTCAGCGGAATCGTGACCTCGCCGGATTACGACACCCCCTTCCGCTCCCTGGGCGACAGCACGGTGGACAGCGCCAACTTCGGCCCGGCCTTCGTCGGGGACCGGCTTTACGAAAAGCTTGGCGGGACGGGCAGGGCGCTGGCGGCGGAGGAATATCTCTACGCCTTCCGGCTGGAAGGCGCGACCCTTGCGGAGCTTCGGGACAGGCTGAAGGAACTGCGCTTTGTCCCGTCGGAGGTGTCCGATCCCTGGTTCCGGGAGTATTACGGGGAAACCTGGGGAAAACGGGACGATCTTCTTGAAGGCGCCGGGGATCTCGCGGACGGGAACCGGAAGCTCCGCGACGCGCTTTCCGGACTGGAGGAAAGCCTGAACGGGGAGGCGTTCGAAGCCCTGAGACCCTATCTGCCGGAGGAATTCGTCCGGGCGGTATCCGACATGAGCGGGGCGGGTAAAGACCTCGCGGAGGGTTCCGCCGGGCTGCGGGACGCGGTGCGGGAGCTTGCGGACGAATACATGGCCGGGGATCTTTCCAATCTCAGAAGCTTTCTGGCCGCCAGGGACAATCCCCGCGTCGGCGGCGCCGCCGACGACGTGGTCATCAACAAATACGCGAGTCTCGCGGCGGGGGTGATCATCCTGGCCCTGCTCAGCTACGTGATCTCGGTCTTCGTGATCCAAACCGTCGAGAGGGAAAGAAGCGTGATCGGCACGCTCTACGCCCTCGGCGTGACGAGAAACGATCTGCTCCGCCATTATCTGACGCTGCCGGTGGCGGTAAGCTTTCTGGCAGGGCTGATCGGCACAGCCGCGGGCTACAGCGCCTTCGGCGTTCCGACCCAGACGGCCGATACCTACGCCTATTTTTCGGTCCCGGCCCTGGAGACGGTGATCAAGCTTCCGGTGATCCTCTACGGCGTTCTGACGCCGCCCCTGATCGCCGCGCTGGTCAACGCCGCGGTGATCCGGCGAAAGCTTTCCGAGCCGACGCTGAGGATGATCCGGGGAGAAGAAAAGCGGCGGGACGTCGCAAAGCTCGATCTGAAGAACATAAGCTACACGCGCCGCTTTCAGCTGCGCCAGATGCTCCGGGAGGGGAGAAGCGCCGCCGGGGTGGTATTGGGCATTTTCGTCTGCCTGCTTCTCATGATGATCGGCATCAACGCCTACGCCCTCTGCCTCCACGTGGGGAGGGACAGCGTGGCGGATACGAAATACGAATACATGTATCTTTACAAGTATCCCGAAAAAGAAGTCCCGGAGGGTGGGAGCGCCGCCTGTGCCCGGACGCTGAAAAAAGAGGTGCTGGGCTACAATCTGGACGTCACGGTGCTGGGCCTTTCGGAGGACGACCGCTATTTCGACGCGCATCCGCCCAAAAGCCAGAGCCGGGTGGAAATCAGCTCGGCCATGGCGCAGAAATACGGCCTTTCGGCCGGAGACGAGTTTGTCCTCCGGGACGAGGAGAACGACCGGAGTTACGCCTTTACGGTGGAGAGGATCGCGGAATACGCTCCGGCCTTCTACGTCTTCATGGACGCGGATTCCATGCGGGAGCTTTTCGGCATGCCGGAGGATTATTACAACGTCGTCTTCTCCGACCGCGACCTGGAGATCGAACCGGGCAGGCTCTACAGCGTCACCTCGAAAGCGGACGTAATCAAGGCCGCGGACGTGTTCGTGGAACTGATGTCCTCCATGGTCTATACCATGATCACCGCCGCCTCCGTCATCATGGCCATCGTGATGTATCTGATGATGAAGGTGATGCTGGACCGTTCGGCAGGGAGCATCGCGCTCTTTAAGGTGTTCGGATACCGGAAAGGGGAGATCAGCCGCCTCTATCTGCACGGGAACACGGTGCTGATCCTTCTGGGGACCCTCGTTTCCATCCCGCTTTCCAAGCTGATCATCGACGCCATATATCCCTATCTGGTGTCCAACGTGCCCTGCGCCATGAATCTCCGGCTCTCGCCTTGGGTGTACGGCGTCCTGTTCCTCGGATGCCTTCTGATCTACGCCGTCATCCACACGCTGCTTTTGAGAAGGATCGGGAAGATCCCGGCAAACGAGATCCTGAAGAACCGGGAATGAGCCGGTTCGCGTTTCCCGGGCGACGGAAAAGGGCCGGAATCCCGCCCACGGCACAGACCGGGCGGCCGCTCTTATGAAAGAAAGAGGTATGAAATGAAACCTGATTACAAGAACTGGGTCCCGGGAGGCATGGTCGTCGGCCTCGCTTCGGCGACGGCGGCGGTATTCCTGCTCTTTCTGCTCTTCGGAGCCACGGGACTCTTGCTTCACGGCACGGTCCGGCTGATCGCCGCGCTGATCCTCGGGACCGGGACTCTGGTGCTTCTGTTCTTTACCGTATGGATGGGGGCGCTTTACCGGACCTTTGATTACAACGGAAAGCGAAAGCTTGCCAAGTCGATCATCGAGGGCACGGCAGATCACGTCCGTATCCCGGACGGCGGGACGGGGCTTGACGTGGGCTGCGGCAGCGGAGCGCTGACGATCGCCGCGGCGAAACGGAACCCGAAGGCCGCGGTCGTGGGCTGCGATATCTGGTCGGGGGCCTATAAGGCCGTTTTTACCAAGAACCGCTGCGAGCAAAACGCCCGGGCGGAGGGAGTTTCCAACGTCAGGTTCGAGGAGGGCAACGCGGTCAGCCTTCCCTTTGCGGACGAAACCTTCGACGCGGTGATGAGCAATTACGTGTATCACAACGTTTCGGGCCACGACAAGCAAGTCCTGCTTCTGGAGACCCTGCGCGTCCTGAAAAAGGGCGGGACCTTCGCGATCCACGATCTGATGAGCGCCTCGCGCTACGGCGATATGGACCGGTTCGTGAAGAAACTGAAGGACGAAGGCTACGAGGACGTGCGCCTGATCGACACCACGGACGGGACCTTCATGGGAAAAAACGAAGCCAAATGGCTGGGGCTCGGCGGTTCGACGCTTCTGACGGGAAGAAAATAACCGCTTGACTTTGAGGGGAAGCTGTGTTACCATTTTAGTTAGACAAAGCTAACTATTGAGAGGAGGACCGCCGGTGCCCAGAGACAAGACGACGTCGCATAAGAAGGTCCTGGCGGCCGCGCGGGAGGAATTCGCCGCGTACGGGTTTGAAAACGCGTCC
>CACYBP010000003.1 GCA_902772625.1 Oscillospiraceae bacterium | reverse complement strand
CGCAACCCCACCGTCAAGGCCGAGATCCAGATGCGCGGCTTTGCCGACGAGGGGCTTCCCGCGGGCTTCTTCACCTATCCCGTGTCCCAGGCGGCCGATATCACGGCCTTCGACGCCACGGTGGTCCCGGTGGGCGAGGATCAGCTTCCCATGCTGGAGCAGACGCGCGAGATCGTGGAGAAGTTCAACAAGATCTACGGCGAGACCCTGGTGCTCCCCAAGGCCATGATCCCCGAAAACGAGACCCAGCGCCGCCTGCCGGGCGTGGACGGCAAGGCGAAGATGAGCAAATCCCTCGGCAACTGCATCTATCTTTCTGACGACGCCAAAACGGTGAAAAAGCAGGTCAACGGCAAGATGTTCACCGATCCCACCCACCTCCAGATCAGCGACCCGGGCCACACCGAGGGCAACGTGGTCTTCACCTATCTCGACGCCTTTTCTGAGGATCGCCACTTCGCCGCATATCTTCCGGAGTACCGGAATCTGGAGGAGATGAAGGAACATTACCGCCGCGGCGGGCTCGGGGACGGGACCTGCAAGAAGTTCCTGATCAACGTGCTGGAGGAGACCCTCGCGCCCATCCGCGCCGAAAGGGCCAGATGGGAAGCCGATATCGATTCTGTCTACGACGTCATCCGGGAGGGCACGGCAAAGGCCGTGGAGACCACCAATGCCACCCTGGCCCGCGTCAGAAAGGCCATGAAGATCGATTACTTCGAGGATCGCTCCATCGTCCGGGAATGGGAGGAGCTTCTCCGCGCGGCGAAGCAGTGACCGCCATCCCGCCTTCGGGAAAAGCCGTGAAGCGGCCCCGGAAGCTTTGAAACAGACGGCAAAGGCCCGTCGGGAAGACTTCTTCCCGACGGGCCTTCTCTCTGTGATTTTCCGAACGTCCTGGAACTCAGCGGTTCCTTTCCCGGAGCTCGCGCTCCAGCTCCCGGTCGGCGGTCTTTTTCGCGAGGTCGGCGCGCTTGTCGTAGAGCTTTTTGCCCTTGCAGAGGCCCACCTCCACCTTGACCAGCGACCCGGAAAAATAGACCGTGAGGGGGACCAGGGCGAACCCGTCCCGCATCACCAGCCCCTGAAGCCGGTTGATCTCGCCCTTGTGCATAAGAAGACGGCGGTTCCGGAGCGGATCGCGGTTGAAGATATTCCCTTTTTCATAGGGGGAAATGTGCACGCCCACGGCGAGAAGCTCGCCGTCCTTGACGATGCAGTAGGAGTCCTTCAGGTTGATCCCGCCCTGACGGATGGACTTGACCTCGGTGCCGGAAAGCTCGATCCCGGCCTCGAAGCTGTCCTCCACGAAGTAATCGTGGCGGGCTTTTTTGTTCTGTGTAACGATCTTTTTGGATTTCTTTTCCATCGATATTTCTCCCAGGAATGCCGGTTATTTCAGATGACGGAGGATCCTCTCTCCCAAGGCGCCCGCGAAGAGGATGCGGGTTTCGATATAATTCTTCGCCCGCCAGCCGACGATCAGCGCCAGAATCAGGATCAGAAGCGCGATCACCGACGAAAGGATCGAGGTCAGAAGCCCGAAGAAATCCCCCGCCAGCGCAAGACCGAAAAAGAGGCTCCGGTTCATGAGATCCAGAAGCGCCCGCACCGGAAGGTCAAGGATCAGGGAGATCAGGGAGTTGAAAAGCGCGAGCGCAAAGAGCTGCGCCAGGGAAAAGCGCGCGAAGTCGCTTTCTTTTTCGAGAAGCAGGAAGACCAGAGGCAGAAGCCACGCGCCGTAACGGGCGTAGGGCGCGATCATCAGGACCGCGGTGACGATATGAAGGATAAAAAGAAGCGTTCCCACGTCGAAGCCGTGGGAGGTGTGCGGACGGAAGCGCTTCACGTTGTCGAGCATGGTTCACCGGCTTTCAAGCGAGCAGAAGGGTCAAACCTTGCAAACTCTGTCTGGTTTTGATATAATGGCGATGAGAAAGGCGGCCCGCGCCGGACGGCGCGGAACGGTTCCTATACGACAATAGCAGCCGGTTTAGAAAAACCCGCTGCCGTTGTTTGAAGCTTGGATTGTCGCCGGGAAAGACCCCGAAGGGCGAAGAGAACCTTACGCCAGCTTGTTCAGACGGCGGGTCAGCTTGCTCTTTTTGTTGGCGGCGTTGTTCTTGTGGATCAGGCCTTCGGAAGCAGCCTTGTCCAGAGCGACGACGGCCTTCTTGTAAAGATCCTGAGCCTCAGCCTTGTCGCCGGTTTCAGCGGCCAGATCGAACTTCTTCAGATCGGTGCGGAGGGCGGATTTCGCCATCTTGTTCTGAAGGTTCTTGGTAGAGGTAACGAGAACGCGCTTTTTCGCAGATTTGATGTTCGGCATTGAGACTGACTCTCCTTTGGAATATTGTTAACAGCACGAATAAGTATAGCATAAACAGAAGCCTTTTGCAAGAGAAATTTTTCTGAAAAACGGCTTTGCGGAGAAAAAACTATGTGGAAAAAGCAAAGCACCTGGATCCTTCTGGTATCCGCCGTGCTGCTCGTCTCCCTGGGAGCGCTCGCCCTTCTCCGGCTCGCCGGCGGCGGGAGCGTGGCGCGGATCACGGTGGACGGAAAAGAAATAAAGAGGATCGATCTTTCGACCGTTGCCGAGGCCTATGAATTCGACGTGGAAGGCGAAAACGGCAAAAACCGCGTCCGGGTGGAGCCGGGCAGGATCGGCGTGATCTCGGCCGACTGCCCCGACGGGGTCTGCGTGGCGCACGGCATGATCGAAAAGAGCGGGGATCCCGTGATCTGCCTGCCGCACCGGCTGGTGATCGAGATCGTCGGGGCCGACGGCGGGCCGGACGCCGTGATCGGAGAGCCCCATGAGTAAGTCGAAACGCCTCGCGGCGGCGGCGATCCTCGCGGGGCTGGCGCTGGTGACCTTCGTGATCGAATCGCAGATCCCGCCCCCGCTTCCTCTGCCGGGGATCCGGCTGGGCCTTGCGAATCTTTATACCCTGATGGCCGTGTCGCTTCTCGGAAGAAAGGAAGCCGGGGCGGTGCTTCTGATCAGGATCCTCCTGGGCAGTCTTTTCTGCGGGACGCTCCTCTCGCTTTTATACAGCGCCGCGGGGGGGCTTCTCTGCTATCTGGTGACGGCTCTTTTATACCCGGCCCTCGGGGACCGGCTTTTGTGGGCGGTCAGCGTGATAAGCGCCCTCGCTCACAATCTCGGTCAGCTTCTGGTGGCGTATTTCGCGGTGGGGCACGCGGTGCTCGCCTACGCGCCGGTGCTGGCGATCGCGGCCGTGGCCGCGGGGACTGCGGTGGGGCTCCTGGCCTCACTTCTGGCGCCGATCCTGAAAAAGCGGGCGCTTCGCCCCTGACCCTTTGAAAAAAGAAAGCGTGTGCGTAAAAACGCACACGCTTTTTACTTATGCCGGATTAAAGCTTGCTTGCAATATAGTCCACCATGTTGCCGACAGTCGTGACCTTTTCCACGTCTTCGTCCGGGATCTCGATCCCGAATTCCTCTTCAACCGCCATGATCAGCTCCACAACGTCAAGGGAATCGATGTTGAGGTCGTCGATCAAATTCGCGTCCATGGTAACGTCGTTTTCGTCGATGCCGAGATTGTCGCACAGAAGCGCCTTAACCTTTTCAAAGATCATATGCACACACCCCCTCGTATCCCGATTGGCCCCCGGGATAGGCTCCCCGGAACCTTGGCTGAGTTCATTATAAAGAGCGGGGGGGAGTTTGTCAAGGGCTATTCGAAAAAAATTGAAGAATCAAAAAAACCGCGAAAAGCGAGGCGGCAAGATCCCCCAAAAGGGCCGAGATCAGCATGGCCGGGGCGTGGCGCGTCTTCCTTCCGGCAAGGTAGATCCCCGCCGTGTAGAGCGTGGTCTCCCCGGCTGAAAGCACCGTCAGGGCGATCCGCGAAGAAAGAGACGCCGTGCCCTCTTTTCGCAGAAGCTCCGAGGCGGCGGAAAGAGACGCGCTCCCCGAAAGCGGACGCAGGAGCATCACCGGCAAAAGCCCGGGCGAAAGCCCGAGAGAGGTGAGAAGCGGGCCGCACGCCTTTTCGGCAAGCTCCGAAAAGCCGGAGGAAAGAAACATCCCCAGAATCGCAAGCAGCGGGATCAAAACGGAGGCCATGCGGAAAAGCGTACGAAGTCCTCTCTCGGCGCCCCGGGTGAAGGCGCCGTACACGTCGGTTTTCCGGAGCACGGCCCCGAAGGCCAGAAGCAGAACGAAGGGCAGAACGAGATCAGCCACGCGTCTTCTCCCTTCCTGGAAAGAGTCTTAGCAAAAGGCCGAACAGAAGAAAGGAAACAGCAAGGGAAAAGAGGGAGACGAGAAGGATCGCCGGGGTCAGGGAAAAAGGATGCGGATCGCCGAGAGAGGAGGAAAGCACCGCGGCGGTGAAGGGGAGAAGCTGCACCGACCGGGAATTGAGAAGCGCCAGCCGCGCAAGCCCCTCTTCGTCGCGCTTTTCCCAAAGCAGATCGGCCGCCCGAAGCCCCGGCGGCGTCGCGGCGTTTCCGACGCCCAGGAGATTGGCGGAGAAATTCTCCGCCAGGGGAAGCATCACCTCGTCTTCGCCGGTCTTCGGCCGGATCAGAAAACGCAGCAAAGGCCTGAGAAGACGGGAGAGAAGAGAAAGGAACCCTGCTTCGGAAAGCACCTCCGAAAGCCCGCTCCAGAAGACCAGCGGGCCGCCGACCGAAAGGAGAAGCTTCACGCCGTTCTCTGCGCCCTGCAGAAGAGCGGGAGTCAGGTCCGGAAGCCTTCCGGCAAAAAGCGCGAAGACGAGTGAGAGAATTATCAGGATCAGATACACCCAGGAGAGCATGTTTCCTCCGAAAGAAAAAAAGACGGTTCAGGGATCTCTGCCGAAGGAGTGTATGCGCGAAGCGGAGCGCTTAGAAGCGGCACAGGGCGCTTTTTTTCCAGCCGCGCGGCGTCCGGAGCCCACGAAGAGAGAAGAAAGCGCGACTTTCTTGCCGTCCACGCGGAAAAGACAAACCGCGCTCGGAAAAGGGGCAAATCACCGATGCATAAACTTGCATCCCGCGAAAAACGGGGGATAGCATAAAGCTATATCCGCAAAATATAGCAATAAACGATACGGGAGAAAGAAACAAATAAAAATAATAAGAAAGACATAGAAAAATGAAGAAGGAAAGACGATTACTTTACACAAGAAAAGAAGAAAATTAACAGAATAGTCATAAAGCAGGAGAATCGTT
>CACYBP010000002.1 GCA_902772625.1 Oscillospiraceae bacterium | reverse complement strand
CTTACCGAGACCCAGGCGCAGGCCATCGTGAACATGCGGCTCGGCCAGCTGACCAATCTGGCCGCCGAGGATCTGGAGAGAGAGTACCGCGAGCTGATGCAGAAGATCGCCGATTACGAGGCGCTTCTCGCTTCTGACGAAAAGATCTACGCCGTGGTAAAGGAAGAACTGACCGAGATCCGCAACAAATACGGCGACGACCGCAAGACCGCCATCGAGGCGGTGGAAGACGATCTGGACATCGAGGATCTGATCAAGGAAGAGGACAACGTCTTCACCATCACCCGCTACGGTTACATCAAGCGCCTGCCGGTCAGCACCTATAAAGAACAGCGCCGCGGCGGCCGCGGCATCACCGGCCTTTCCACCAGGGAAGAGGACGAGGTGGAAAAGATCTTCATCTGCTCCACCCACGATTACATCCTCTTCTTCACCAACCAGGGAAGGATGTACCGCCTGAAGGGATATCAGATCCCCGAGGGAGGCCGCACCGCCCGGGGCGCCAACATCGTGAACTATCTCCAGCTTTCGGGCGAGGAGAAGGTCACCGCCGGCCTGTGCCTGCGGGAATACGACGACCGGTATCTCTTCCTGGTGACCAAAAAGGGCATCGTCAAGCGCACGAAGATCAGCGACCTGGATACCTCCCGCAAGGCGGGCCTGCGCGCCATCGTCCTGGAAGAGGGCGACGAGCTGGCCGCCAGCTTTATCACCGGCGGAGACGACAACGTCATCCTCTGCTCAAAGAAGGGCAACGCGGTGCATTTCCACGAAAGCGCCGTCCGGTGCATGGGCCGCAACGCCATGGGCGTGATCGGCATGCGCCTGGACGAGGACGACGAGGTGATCGGCGCCGACAGGACCTATCCGGGAGCTATGGTGCTGACGGTCACCGAAAACGGCTTCGGCAAGAAGACCCCCATCGAAGAATACTCGCTCCACGGCCGCGGCGGCAAGGGCATGATCCTGCACGCCCTGACCCCGAAGACCGGGAAGGTGGCCGGGGTCGTGATCCCGAAGGAGAACGAGGAGGATATCCTCATCATCTCCAGCTCGGGCGTCATCATCCGCACCAAGATCGCCGGGATCCGCACCTGCGGCCGGTCCAGCCAGGGCGTCATCGTCATGCGCGCGTCCGAAAGCGAAAAGATCATTTCGGTCACCGCCGCCGCCTCCGAGCCGGAGGAGCTTCCCGACGAAGAGGAGACCGCGGCTCTTCCGGAACCCGCCGAAGAAGGAGCGGAAATCGCCGAAGAAGCCCCCGAAACCGAAGAAAGAAGCGAATAAGCCGTGCGGAGCGTGACCATTTACACCGACGGAGCCTGTTCGGGAAATCCCGGGCCGGGCGGTTACGGCGCCATCCTCACCGACGACGCCACCGGAAAGACCCGGGAGATCTCCGGCGGAGAAGCCGAGACCACCAACAACCGCATGGAGCTTCTCGGCGTGATCGAGGCCCTGTCGCTGCTTAAAATGCCCTGCGAGGTCAGGATCTTTACCGATTCCCGCTACGTTTCGGACGCCATGACCCTCGGCTGGGCGAAAAAATGGAAAGCCAACGGCTGGATGCGCACCAAAAAGGATCCGGCGAAGAATCCGGAGCTCTGGGAAAGGCTTCTTTCGCTGTGTGAGATCCACAGGGTGACCTTTCACTGGGTGAAGGGACACGCCGAAAACCCCATGAACAACCGCTGCGACGAGCTGGCGGTGGAGAAAAGCAGGGAATTTCGCAGAAAGGGATGATCGCGTGAAGGGAAACCGGGTCTACGCGGACAACGCAGCCACCACCCGCCCCTTCCCCGAAGCGATCCTGGCCGCGAAGGCGGCTCTGGAGGACTATTATAATCCCTCTGCCATCTATGAAAACGCGGGGCGCGCGAGAAGGATCCTTTCTTCCTCGCGCGCCCTGATCGCAGAGCTCGTCGGCGCGGAGGAGGACGAGATCTTCTTCACCTCCGGCGGCAGCGAAAGCAACAACCTGGCGCTTTTCGGCGCGGCGGCCGCCCTTCCCCCGGAAAAGCGGCATATCGTCGCGGGAGAGATCGAGCATTCCTCGATCCTGGAACCCTTGAAACGGCTTGAAAAAGAGGGCTTCCGCGTGACTCTTCTGAAGCCTGACGCCAGAGGGGGATACGATCCGGAGGAAATCCTCCGCGCGCTTCCGGAGGACACGGGCATCTTTACTCTGATGACCGCCCAGAACGAGGTGGGCACGGTCGAGCCGGTGGAGGAGATCGGCCCGGCGCTTCGGGAAAGAGGGATCTTTTTTCACACCGACGCCGTGCAGAGCGTGGGTCACCTGGAAACCGGCGTGAAAAAAAGCGGCGTTTCCTCCCTTTCGGCCTCGGCCCACAAATTCGGCGGGATCAAGGGAGCGGGCTTTCTCTTTCTCCGGCGCGGGACGCCTTTTCTCCCTCCCTTTTCGGGAGGCGGTCAGGAAAAGGGCCTTCGTCCCGGGACCGAGAACGTCCCGGGTATCGCGGCCATGGCCGCGGCCCTCTCCCGGGCGGAAAAGACCCGGGAAAGCGAGGAAAAAAGACTTTGGGAGTATCAAAAAAGGCTGGATAAGGCGATCCTTTCCCTTCCGGGAGCGCGGAAGACCGGAGAAGGAGAACGGAGGCTTCCGGGCCTTTTGAGCTATTATTTTGAAGGAATCGATTCCGAGGCCCTGGTCCACGCCCTGGATCTTTTCGGCGTGGACGCGGCGGCGGGAGCCGCCTGCCGCGGAGGGAAAAGAGAGGAAAACCCCGTTCTCCGCGCCCTGGGTCTTTCGGGAGGAGGAGCCCTGAGACTGAGCCTCGGCTGGGACACCGGCGAAGAGGATATCCGCCTTCTGGAGGAAAAGATCCCCCGGGCGGTGAGACTTTTGCGGGAAACGTGAAGGTAAAGACGAAAGCATAAGCGATCGAGAAAGGAACCTATGGAAAAAATCATCCTTCCCAACGGCGCGCGGATCCTTTACGAAAGGACCGACTTTTTGAAAAGCGCGACCTTCGGCGTCTGGGTCGGCACCGGCTCGAGACACGAGACCCGGGCCCTGTCCGGAGCGTCGCATTTTATCGAGCATATGCTCTTCAAGGGCACGGAGAAACACGACTGCGCCTCCCTTTCCGAGGCGCTGGATCTTCTGGGCGGCCATTCCAACGCCTATACCACCAAAGAGATCACCTCTTTTTACGTGCGGGCGCTGGAGGACCGGATGCAGGACGCGGTGGATCTGGTCACCGAAATGATCTTCTCCTCCCGTTTTGACCCGGCCGATCTGGAAAACGAGCGCGGCGTCATCGAAGAGGAGATCGGCATGTACGGCGACGACCCGGAGGATCTGGCCACCGAGCGCCTGTCGGAGATCGTGTATCCCTCTTCCTCTCTGGGAAGGCCGATCCTGGGGACCGTCCGGTCGCTGGAAAAGCTCGACCGGGAGGCGCTGCTTTCTTACATGCGGGCGCACTACACCGGGGAAAACCTGGTGGCCGCCCTTTCGGGGAATTTCGACCCGAAGGTGGTGGATGCCCTTGCCCAAAAGCTTTCCGCCATGCCGAAGGGAAAAAAGAACCGGACGAAAGAGGCAAAATACGTGCCCGGCGTCTTCCTGAAAAAGAAGAAGTACGAGCAGAATCACGTCGGCCTTCTCTGGAAGGGCTTCGGTCAGGAGGATCCCCGGAGATTTGCCGCGGCGCTGCTTTCGGCGATCCTGGGCGGCGGAGCGTCCTCCCGGCTTTTCCGGCGCGTCCGGGACGAGGAGGGGCTTTGCTACGCGATCTATTCCTTCTCCGGCTCCACCGAGAAGGAGGGCCTTTTCGGCGTGTACACCGCCACCAGCCGGGAAAACGAGAGAAAGACCCTGGAAAGCACGGTCCAGGAGATCGTGAAGATCCGCGAGGAGGGCGTTTCCCTCGAGGAGCTGGACCGCGCCAAGGAGAAAAACCGCACCGGCCTGCTTCTCAGCATGGAATCCACCGGCTCCCGGGCGTCCTATATGGCGCGCAACGAGCTGAAAAAGGGCGAGGTGCCCTCTTTTGAGGAGCTTCTGGCCGCCTACGACCGGGTCACCCCGGAGGAGATCCGCGAAACGGCAAGGGAGATCCTCAAGCCCGGCATGCTTTCCTACGCGGCGGTGGGCCGGATCGGGGAAAAAGAGTACTACGAGGAGCTTCTCAGAAAATGAACAGGATCGTTTGGGATTGGAACGGCACGCTTCTGGACGATCTGGCCACCTGCAACGGGGTTCTCAACGACATGCTGGGAAAGCGCGGGATCCCGCGGGTGGACCGGGAAAAATACCGGGAGATCTTCACCTTTCCGGTGTCAGACTACTATCGGACGGCGGGCTTTGATTTTGAAAAAGAACCCTTCCCGGCGCTGGCAGAGGAATATATGGAGCTTTACGACGCCCGGGAACCCCTCTGCCCGATCCACGGAGGGCTGATCCCCCTGATCGGGGAGCTGCAGAAGGCCGGATACCGGCAGGAGATCCTGTCGGCCACGCGGAAAGAGGAGCTTCAGGCGCAGGTGGAAAAGCGCGGGATCCGGCGGTATTTCGACGAGGTCTCGGGCACCGGGACCATCCTGGCCCACGGGAAAAGCGAGCTTGCCCGGGAATGGGCCGAAAGGCACGCGGGGGAAGAGGGCGGCCTGTGGTTCGTGGGGGACACGCCCCACGACGCCGAGGTGGCGAGGATCATGGGGGCGACGCCGCTTCTGGTATCCTGGGGACACGTGTCCCGGAAAAGACTTCTGGCCCTGGGCGGGCCGGTGTTCGACACCCCCGGAGAGCTTCGGGCTTTTTGGGGCTTATAAAAGGAGAAAACATGGAAAGATCCTACGGCTTTTTCGCCATGACCGGAAGACTTCGCTACATCAAAAGATGGAGCCTGATGCGCGCGTCCGACGCCGAGAACGTGGCCGAACATTCTTATGAAACGGCGGTCCTTGCCTACGCCCTGGCGGTGATCGGAAACAGGATCTGCGGAAAAAACCTGAACGCCGAAAAAATCGCCTCGGCCGCGCTCTTTCACGATTTTCCCGAGGCGATCACCGGAGACATGCCGACGCCGGTGAAATACAAGAGCGAAGAAATGCGCGCGGTGTTCGGCCGGGTGGAGGAGGAGAGCCGGGAAAGGCTCCTTTCCATGCTGCCGGAGGAATTGAAGGAGGATTTCCGTCCGCTTCTCTCCATGGAAGAGGAGGATCCAGAGACCTACCGGTATATCAAGGCGGCCGACAAGCTTTCGGCCTACTTCAAATGCCTCGGCGAAAGCGAAAACGGCAACCGGGAATTCCTGTCCGCGAAGGAGCAGACCCGGAAGGCTCTGGAGGAGAGCGGGCTCCCGGAGGTGACGTATTTTCTCGCGCATTTCGAGGAAGGCTACCGGAAGAATCTGGACGAGCTTTTAAGGCTCTGAGCCCTTCAGAGCTTTTCCACATCCTGCGCAAAACCGACGCATCCGGTTAGCGCCGGACAAGTTTCG
>CACYBP010000001.1 GCA_902772625.1 Oscillospiraceae bacterium | reverse complement strand
GCAATCCTCTCTCCGGGTGATGCCCGGCTGCTTCATCACGGGGCAGGCGGCGGGCCTCGCCGCGTCGATCGCCTCGGAAGGGGAGGGAAACGTCCACGGGATCCGGACGACGGAGCTCAGACGCCGCCTCAAAAAGCTCGGCGCGTATCTCCCGGACCACGCCTGACCGGAGAAAAGGCGGCCCGGACGGAATCCCCGGTTGACAAATAAGCTTTTTCGGACTAAACTTGAGATAAGAACCAAAACGCGATCGATAAAGGAGGAAGAGACGTGGCGTATTCCGACAACTTTCCCCTGGTAGAGGTTCCGGGAGCCGAGGGCGTGACCCATATTTTCTGCCGCAGTCCCGGAGGCGGCGGCGACGGCTGGTGCCATCTGGTGCCCGGAAAGGACCGCGCGCTTCTGATCGACACCGGCTTCGGCATCGGCGATCTCAAAAAGCTGGTGTCCGAGCTGACCGATCTGCCGGTCACGGTGGTGAACACCCACAACCACGGCGACCACATCGGCGGCAACCCGCAGTTTGAAGAGGTCTATATCCATAAGGAGGACGCGCCGTTCCTCTATCGCGCCATGGAAGGGCCGGAGCGCAAGGCCCCTCCGGAGAGCGAGCGGGAATACAAATATTCTGACGCCGATCTCGTCCAGCCCGCGCCTTACAAAGTCGTGGAGATCGAAGACGGGTACGTCTTCGACCTTGGCGGCGGGTACGAGGTGGAGGTCTTCCATCTGCCCGGTCATTCGGCGGGCGGCATCGGGCTTCTGGATAAAAAGCGCGGCTTCCTTTTCTCGGGCGACGCTCTGGTCTGGACGCCGATCCTGATCCATTGGCCGATCCCCGACGAAAGATACAACGAATTTCTTACGGTGGAACGCTTCCGCGACGGACTTCTCCGGCTGGAGGAGCACAAGAACGAGGTAAAGCGCATCTATCCGGGGCATTCCCGCCTGGGACTGAAAAACACCCTGATCACCGATATGCGCCTCTGCTGCGAAGAGCTTCTCGCGGGGGATCTTTCGGTCCGGGAATTCCTTCCCGGGGCGGCCGGCCCGCTCCACATCCACGGCGACGCCAAGATCGCCTTCCATGAAAGCAGGATCCACACGAAATAAAGTAAGACGCGGCGGCGGGAGGATTCCCGCCGCCGCGCTTTTCTCTTTCTCTATGCGCTTTTCAGACGGCCCCGTGTCCCGAAAGCCAGGCGTAAAGATCGGCGAAGACGTCCTCCCGGTCGCTTTCGTTCAGGATCTCGTGACGGTCGCCGGGATAAAGCTTCATACTGACGTCCCGGATCCCCGCGTTCTGATAGAGCGTGAAGGCCTTTTCCACGCCGGTACCGAAGCCGCCCACCGGGTCGTCCTCTCCCGAAACGACGAGGAGAGGAAGCTCCTTCGGGATCCGGGCGACGGTGGCGGCGTTCTGGCAGTCCGCGATGGCCTGGAACAGGGTATAAAAGCCGTTCAGGGTGAATACGAAGGTGCAGCGCGGCTCCGCGTTGTAGGCGTCCACGACGGAATGCTCCTTGGTCAGCCAGTCGTTTTTGGTGCGCGCCGGCTCAAACCGTTTGTTGTTGGAGCCGAGCACCATCCCGTTGATGAACTTGCTCCGCTTTCTCCATCCGCCGAAAAGCGCCGAGAGGCGGCAGAGCGCCTTTCCCAGGGCAAGGGTGACGCCGCTCTGACTGCCGGTGCCCATGAGGATCGCACCTGAAAGCCCTTCGCCGTACCGCGCGATATACTGCCGCGCGAGGAAAGAACCCATGCTGTGCCCCAAAAGAAAATACGGGGCGCCGGGAGCCTTCTCTTCGCCGAGCTTCCGGAGGGCGTGCATATCCTCCAGAAGGCAGAGATCGGCGTCCCGGTCAGCGAAATAGCCGAAATCGGTCTCACTTTTCGCCGTGCCGCCGTGGCCGAGGTGATCGTTCCCCAGCACGAGAAAGCCCTTCCCGGCGAGGTATTCCGCGAAGGGGCCGTAGCGGTCGATGAATTCGCACATGCCGTGGCAGAGCTGCAGCACGGCCTTCGGCTTCCCCTCCGGGAGCCATTCCACGGCGCGGATCTCACTTTTGCCGTCGCGGGAAGGATAGGTAAACTCTCGTTTCATGACCTTGCCCTCCGATCTGTTTTTTGGGGAAGAAAAAGGATCTCTCCGCGAAAGAGATGACCTCTTTTCCCTCTCTAAGGATACTACGAATTGCCTAAAAATTCAAGAACGAAAACGGAGAAAATTCAAAATTAAGACAAAAGACGGTCCGGAAGAGAAGGGAACGAAAAACTGATTGCGTCCCGGCTTCTTCTGTGGTAGAATGACCGTAAATAACCGGACGCTTTGCCGAAGGAGGAATTTCCGATGTCCTATACCATGGAACCGATCCCCGCGCTATCGATCGCGGGGATGATCCTCGCGCTGCTGGTGGGAGTACTCGTTCCGGTGATCCTGCTTCTGGTCTGGAAAAAGAAGACCGGACTGCGTATCCTGCCCTTTACGCTGGGCATGGCGACCTTCGTCGCCTTTGCGATGCTTCTGGAAAGTCTGTTTCACCGGCTGGTCCTGGGGCTCACCGGGGAGGCGATCACCGGGAATATCTGGCTCTACGCGCTCTACGGCGGGCTGGCCGCGGGTCTGTTTGAGGAGACCGGGCGGTATCTCGCCATGCGCTTTTTGATGAAAAAGACCCTGAACCGGGAAAGCGCCGTCGCTTTCGGGATCGGTCACGGCGGGATAGAATCGGTCCTGGTGCTGGGAGTCAGCATGGTCTCCAATCTCTCCATGACGGTCATGCTCACCCGGAGCGGGCTGGAGCCGGTGCTGGAAGCGGTGCCGGAGGAATTAAGGGAGGCGTATTACACCCAGATCTCAGCCCTCTGGACCACCGATCCCTCGGCCTTCTTCCTGGCTTCTCTGGAAAGGCTTTCGGCTCTGACGCTTCATATCTGTCTTTCCTATCTGGTATACCGCGCGGTGAAAGACAAAAAGATCGCGCTCTTCTTTGCCGCGATAGGTATTCACGCGGCGATCGATTTCGGGGTGTCGGCTCTGGCCGGGCTGAATTGCCCCACGGCGATCCTGGAGGCGATCCTTGCGCTGATGGTG